>NZ_JBDPMH010000039.1:0-71516 GCF_039871735.1 Plantactinospora sp. B24E8 | reverse complement strand
TGCCGTGGGCCGCCGAGGCCCGCGGTGCGCCGGACGGCGTCCGACGTTCTCGACCGGGTCTCCCCGTCACACCTCTTCGCGCAGGTCCGCCGCGCTCGCGACCGCACCGATCGAGTCGGCGGCCGAGCTGAGCAGGTCCGCGCCGACCGCCGAGTCCACGGTGATCGTCATCAGCGCCTCACCGCCGGCCTCCCGCCGGGCCACCTGCATCGCGGCGATGTTGACACCCGCCTCGCCCAGGATCGAGCCGACGGTGCCGACCACACCGGGACGGTCCGCGTAGCGGAAGAAGAGCAGGATGCCCTCGGCGCCCAACTCCAGGTCGAAACCGTCCACCTCGGTCAGCCGGACGGCGTCGCGGTTGCCGCTGTGCACCACCGTGCCGGAGACCCGTACGGTCCGGCCGTCCGGCAGCGCGCCGTGCAGCGTCACCAGGTTGCTGTGCTCGGTGGTCTCCGGCTGGGTGGTCAGTTCCACCGTGACCCCACGGTCGGCGGCCAGCAGCGGCGCGTTGACGTACGTCACCTGCTCCTCGACGACCGAGGTGAACAGCCCCTTGGTCGCGGCCAGCTTGAGCACCGAGACGTCGTTGGCGACGACCTCGCCGCGTACCTCGACGGTCACGCTCGCGGCGACCCCGCCGGCGACCGCGGTGAAGACCTTGCCCAGTTTCTCGGCCAGCGGCAGCAGCGGCCGGACGTCCTCGGCGACAACCCCGCCAGCCTGCACGTTCACCGCGTCCGGCACGAACTCGCCCTGCAGTGCGAGCTTCACGCTCTTCGCCACCGCCAGGCCGGCCTTGTCCTGCGCCTCGGCGGTGGAGGCACCCAGGTGCGGGGTCGCCACCACGTTGTCGAAGGCGAACAGCGGCGAGGCGGTGCACGGCTCCTTGGCGTAGACGTCGATGCCCGCGCCGGCGACCCGGCCCTCCGCGATCGCGTCGGCGAGCGCCTGCTCGTCGACCAGACCGCCGCGTGCCGCGTTGACGATCCGCACCTCGGGCTTGACCAGCGCCAGTTCCTTCTCACCGATCAGACCGACCGTCTCCGGGGTCTTCGGCAGGTGGATCGAGATGAAGTCGCTCTCCCGGAGCAGCTCCTCCAGCCCGACCAGCCGGACGCCGAGCTGGGCCGCGCGCGCCGGCTGCACGTACGGGTCGTACGCGATCAGCCGGGTGCCGAAGGCGGCCATCCGCTGGGCGAAGAGCACACCGATCCGGCCGAGGCCGACCACCCCGACGGTCTTGCCCTGGATCTCGACCCCGGTGTACTTGGACCGCTTCCACTCCCCCGCCTTCAGCGCGCCGCTGGCGCTGGCGGTGTTGCGGGCCACCGCGAGCAGCAGTGCGACGGCCTGCTCGGCGGCGGAGACGATGTTCGAGGTCGGTGCGTTGACCACCATCACGCCACGGGCGGTGGCGGCGGCGACCTCGACGTTGTCCAGCCCCACCCCGGCCCGGGCGACCACCTTGAGCCGGGGTGCGGCGGCGACCGCCTCGGCGTCGATCTGGGTGGCGCTGCGCACGATGACCGCGTCGGCCTCGGCGAGCGCGGAGAGCAGGGCCGGTCGGTCGGTGCCGTCGACGTGACGTACGTCGAAGTCGTGCGCGAGCACGTCGAGGGCGGCGGGGGCGAGCTCTTCAGCGATCAGTACGACAGGAGTCATCGGTCCTCGTATGTGTCGTCCGGGCGAGGTGAACGTGCAGACCGGCGGGTTGGGCGCCGCACTGCGTCCCGAACTCCGCCAAACGGGTCGTCCCTACGGTTCGGACGCACCTACCGCCCGATCGTAGGCGTCCTGCTGCGTACCGTGCTCCGTGGACCCGCGTGAGTGCCCTCACAGCGACGAGGGTGACGCCGTCCACCGGCCCGGCCGGTCCTCACGCCGTCGGTACGACCGCCGGCTCCGGCAGCGTCGGACGGGGTAGCGGCCGGGCCCCGAGCGGGGCGACACCGAGTTGGCGGAACGTCTCGGCCTCGCTCTCGAGGCCGTCGCGCAGCAGGTCGAAGGCGAGTGAGCCGACCGGCGGATAGATCCGCTCCCGGGGTGGTTCCTCGCCGGGCGCGACGGCGTTCTGCGCGACCATGAAGTCCAGGATCGCCTGCCGGACCGGCGGCAACGACACCGGCGAGTGGTAGAGCACGTTCAACGCCTGCATCCGCATGCCCTGGACGTGGTCCTCCCCCTTGTTGTCGTGGAAGTGGGGATTGCGGGTCTCGATCTGCAGCACCGGCACCGAACTCGCCATGACCTCCGGATGGGCGGTGTCGAGTACGCCGCCGAACTGCTCGAACAGTTCCACGAACTCGAACGGTTCCACCGCGAATCCACCGGCCAGCCGCATCCGCAGTCCCAGGTCGAGACTGAGCGCGTGTTCACCCGCGTTGCCGGTCGCGATCACCTCGGTGCCGAAGCCGGAGTACTCGGCCACCAGCCGGTTGAGGAACTCGTTGGTGATCTCGGAGCTGCGGCCGCGCCGGCTGAAGAAGAGTCGCCCGTCGCGCAGCTTCGGCTTGGAGTGCCAGGAGATCCGGACCATCGCGTACGGGTTGGCGGCCAGGTGCAGGCCGGCGGCGTAGACCTTGACGTACTCGTGCACCGCACCCGGCACGTAGTTGTCCGCGTCGATGTAGCCCAGGTAGTCGCGGCCGGTCAGCGCGGCGACCGCCATGCCGATCAGCATGGCCTCGCCCTTGCCGGTCCGGACCAGCCCGTCGTCGCCGATCAGCTCCGGCATGCCGGCCGCCTTGAACGCGGCGGCGACCCCGGGGTCGCGCTGGTGCACGATGATCGCCGGACGCTCGGTCGCCCGGCAGTACTGCTCCAGGGTCTGCGCCTCGATCTCGTAACGGTCCACCGGATGTCGGGCACTGTTCGAGACGAGCACGATCAGGCAGTCGTGCGGTATCCCCGAGAGCACGCCTTCGATTACTCTGCGTGTCTCATTCATGCAGGGAATGACGATCACCATTCGCCGTTCGATCGCGCGCAGCGCCTCCTGCGAGACGATGCCGTCGCCGGCAGCACCCCTGGCATCTCCCGAGTCCAACTGTATGACGCGTTGAAGTTCGTGGATGCGAACGGCGCCGAAACGCTCGGTACGGTGCGATTGCTCCAGTCGCATGCGGCGACAGTACCCGAGCGGACGCATTCACGGCGCGTAACCGCCGACCATTTCCTGGCCACGACATCCGCGACGGTGACCGGACTTCTGATCGCAATGATCCGGAAACCCGATCATCGGTGCCCCGGTAACAAAGATCCCCTTCCCGCACCGGGTGACGCCGACGGCGGCGTTCCCGGGCGGGGTGACCGCCGATGGAACGCCGCCGTCGAATGGCGCGCAGCGGCGGGATGACCGCCGTGCGGGATCACCGCCGGGCGGCTCGGGCCGGCGGGATGACCGCCGGGGAGCCGCTCGTCGGCCGGCGCGGTGGGCGGGGTGACCGCCGCGACGCCGTCGGTGGAATCAGGCCGTCTCGGTGATCGGCCGGTCGACCCAGCTCATCATGCCGCGCAGCTTGCGCCCGGTCTCCTCGATCGGGTGCGCCGCGCCCTCGGCCCGCCACTTGGTGAAGTTGGGCCGGCCGGCGTCGTCCTCGGCGATCCACTCGCGGGCGAACTCACCCGACTGCACCTCGGCGAGGATCTTCCGCATCTCCTCCTTGACCCGGGCGTCGACCACCCGCGGGCCACGCGAGTAGTCGCCGTACTCGGCGGTGTCGGAGACGCTGTACCGCATCCGGGCGATGCCGCCCTCGTACATCAGGTCGACAATGAGCTTCAGCTCGTGCAGGCACTCGAAGTAGGCGATCTCCGGGGCGTAGCCGGCCTCGGTGAGCACCTCGAACCCGGTCTGCACCAGCGCCGCGGCACCACCGCAGAGCACCGCCTGCTCACCGAAGAGGTCGGTCTCGGTCTCCTCCTTGAAGGTGGTCCGGATCGCCCCGGCCCGGGTGCCACCGATCGCCTTGGTGTACGCCAGGGCGAGCGGGAACGCCGTACCGGTGGCGTCCTGCTCCACGGCGACCAGACACGGCACGCCCTTGCCGTCGACGTACTGGCGGCGGACCAGGTGACCGGGGCCCTTCGGGGCGACCATCGCCACGTCCACGTCGGCCGGGGGCGTGATGAAGCCGTACCGGATGTTGAGGCCGTGGCCGAAGAAGAGCGCCTTGCCGGCGGTCAGGTTCGGCGCGATCGCCTCGGCGTAGAGCGAGCGCTGCGCGGTGTCCGGCGCCAGCACCATGATCACGTCGGCCTCGGCCGACGCCTCGGCCGGGGTGGCGACCCGCAGCCCCTGCTCCTGGGCCTTGGCCCGGCTCTTCGAGCCCTCCGGCAGGCCGATCACCACGTCGACGCCGGAGTCGCGCAGCGACAGCGCGTGGGCGTGGCCCTGGCTGCCGTAGCCGAGCACCGCGACCTTCTTGCTCTGGATGAGCGCCAGGTCGGCGTCGTCGTCGTAGAACACCTCAGCGGTCATGACTTTCCTTTCGTGCGGCGGCCGGCCCGGCCGCCGTTGTTGATGTCGGTGCGGTCCTGGTCTTCTGTCGGTGCCGGGCCGCCTCAGGCCGCCCGCAGCGCCGCGCCGGTGGTGATCGACCGGGAACCCCGCCCGATGGCCACCAGACCCGACTGCACCATCTCCTTGATTCCGAACGGTTCGAGATCACGCAGCAGCGCGTCCAGCTTGTCAGCGGTACCGGTCGCCTCGATGGTGAGGGTGTCCGGTGCGACGTCGACCACCCGGGCCCGGAACAGGTTCACCGTCTCCAGCACCTGGGTCCGCTGGACCCGGTCGGCCCGGACCTTGACCAGCAGCAGCTCCCGGGCCACCGAGACGTCCGGGTCCAGCTCCACGATCTTGAGTACGTTGACCAGCTTGTTGAGCTGCTTGGTGACCTGCTCCAGCGGCGAGGTCTCGGCGTTGACCACGATGGTGATCCGGGAGACCTCCGGGTTCTCGGTCTCCCCGACCGCGAGTGAGTCGATGTTGAACCCACGCCGGGAGAACAGGCCGCTCACCCGGGCCAGCACCCCGGGCTTGTTCTCCACCAGCACGGATAGCGTGTGCTTGCTCATCTCTACGCAGCCCTCACAGCTCGTCGTCGTCGAAGGCGGGGCGGACCCCCCGGGCGAACATGATCTCGTCGTTGCTGGTGCCGGCGGCGACCATCGGCCACACCATGGCGTCCTTGCCGACCACGAAGTCGATCACCACCGGCGCGTCGTTGATCTCCATCGCGGCCCGGATCGTCTTGTCCACGTCGGCCTTGCTCTCGCAGCGCAGTCCGACGCAGCCGAGCGCCTCGGCGAGCTTGACGAAGTCCGGGATCCGGTGCTTGTGCGTACCGAGTTCGGTATTGGAGTAGCGCTCGCCGTAGAAGAGCGTCTGCCACTGCCGGACCATGCCCAGGTTGCCGTTGTTGATCAGGGCGATCTTGATCGGGATCCCTTCCAGGGCACAGGTGGCCAGCTCCTGGTTGGTCATCTGGAAGCAGCCGTCCCCGTCGATCGCCCAGACCGTGGTCTCCGGCTTGCCGACCTTGGCGCCCATCGCCGCCGGCACCGCGTACCCCATGGTGCCGAGGCCACCGGAGTTCAGCCAGGTGTACGGCTTCTCGTAGGAGATGAACTGGGAGGCCCACATCTGGTGCTGACCGACCCCGGCCGCGTAGACCGCGTCCGGGCCGACGATCGCGCCGAGCCGCTCGATGACGTACTGCGGGGCGAGGGTGCCGTCGGTCGGCTCGTCGTAGCCGAGCGGGTAACGGCCCCGCAGGTCGTCGAGCTGCGCCCACCAGTCGGTCCGGTCGGCGGCCCCACCGGGCTGCCCGGCGGTGGCCGCCCGGACCGCCTCGATCAGCTCGTCGATGACGTACCGGGCGTCGCCGACGATCGGCACGTCCGCCGCCCGGTTCTTGCCGATCTCGGCCGGGTCGATGTCGGCGTGCACGATCGCCGCCCCCGGGGCGAACGAGTCCAGCCGGCCGGTGACCCGGTCGTCGAACCTGGCCCCGAGCGCCACGATCAGGTCCGACTTCTGCAGTCCGTAGACCGCCGCGACGGTGCCGTGCATGCCCGGCATCCCCAGGTGCTGCGGGTGCGAGTCCGGGAAGGCACCCCGGGCCATCAGCGTGGTGACCACCGGGATCCCGGTCAGCTCGGCCAGCTTGCGCAGCCCTTCGGTGGCGCCGGCCTTGAGCACCCCGCCGCCGACGTACAGCACGGGACGCCGGGCGGTGGTCATCAGCCGGGCCGCCTCGCGGATCTGCTTGCCGTGCGGGTGCAGGGTCGGCCGGTAGCCGGGCAGCTCCAGGGCCGGCGGCCAACTGAAGGTCGTCTGCGCCTGCAGGACGTCCTTGGGAATGTCGACCAGCACCGGGCCGGGCCGGCCGGTGGCGGCCAGGTGGAACGCCTCGGCCAGGATCCGCGGGATCTCCTCGGCGTTCTGGACCAGGAAGTTGTGCTTGGTGATCGGCAGGGTGATGCCCTGGATGTCGGCCTCCTGGAAGGCGTCCGAACCGATCGACGGCCGCGCGACCTGACCGGTGATCGCCACGATCGGCACCGAGTCCATGTACGCGTCCGCGATCGGCGTCACCAGGTTGGTCGCGCCGGGACCGGAGGTGGCGATGCAGACGCCCACCTTGCCGGTCGCCTGCGCGTACCCGGTCGCGGCGTGCCCGGCCCCCTGCTCGTGCCGGACCAGGATGTGCCGCATCGACGAGTCGTAGATCGGGTCGTACGCCGGCAGGATCGCCCCGCCCGGGATGCCGAAGGCGACCTCGACCCCGAGCGCCTCCAGCGACTTGACCAGCGAGAGCGCGCCGGAGACCGGTACCGGCGCGACCACCTGCGTACCCGTGGCGGCGGCCCGGACGGGCGCCTCGGCGAGCGGACCGGCCTGGTCGACGACGGCCGGGCCGCCGGTGCGGAGTCGGCGCGGGTGCTGCTCGGCGGAGTCGCTCTCGACCGCCGCCGGGCGGTGTCGGCGCGCGCTGTTGGCCAGGGTCTCTGGTGTGGGTCTCGTCATGGCTATTCAGGCCTTCGGCTCGGAGCAGTGGAACTTTCGAGGTCTGGAGGTCGGTCGGGGGCGGTCGCGCCACGCCGGCGGGGAGGCCGCCGGGGCGGGACCGTCGGGGCGGGACCGTCGGCCACCCGGGCGGCAGGACCGGTACGCCGGACGGCGGCTCCGTCCTGCCAACGAGGGAACGTGGCCAATAAAAACGGCCCTCGTGCTGATGCACGGGGCCTGCGCACTCTCGGACTCGAGAGTGCGCTCAGATAAGTACTCGGAAGGACCGGGTCGGCGACATGGGGCTAAGCCTGACGGATCTCACGCGCTGAGTCAACTGATCCCGCATTCTGGACAGAAGACATCGCCGAGCCGGTCGCCCCGCCCGCCGTCGGATCGACGGTGGAGCCGGCCGTCGCGCCTGTTCCGGCGCCGGCACCGACGGCCGGACCGGTGGTGTCGCCAGCCCCGGCGGGCGGTCTGACCAGGTCGTCGGCGGGTGGGCGCGGCCCCGGGATCACCCGGGCGCCCGGCGAGGTCGCCGCGTCCAGCATCGCCTCCAGGTGCTCGGCCGGCACTCCCCAGCCGAAGAGCTGCCCCTGCCCGAACCCGCAGCCGGACTCCACCACCGCCGCCAACTCGGCCGGGTTGGTCACCCCCTCGGCGATCACCTGCAGGCCCAGCTGGTGCCCGAGCCGGACGACCACGTCGACCATCGGCGCGTAGACCCGACCGCGCGAGTTCACCGCCCGGACCGGATCCGGACCGGCGACCAGACTGTGGTCGATCTTGAGGATGTCGATCGGCAGCCGGCGGAGCTGCCCCAGGGACGAGTAGCCGGCGCCGAAGTCGTCGAGCGCGATCCGTACGCCGGTCGCCCGGAGCGCCGTCAGCCGGCGGATCAACTCGTGCAGGTCGGTCGCCACGGCGTGCTCGGTGATCTCCAGCACCAGCCGCTGCGGTGGCACCCGGTGCGCCCGCAACGCTTCGGCGACCTGGTTGACGTACTCCGGGGCGTGCAGTTCCCGGGGCGAGACGTTGACCGACACCCAGACGTCGTGACCGTCGGCGAGCCAGCGGGAGAGCTGGTGGCAGGCCTGGTGCAGCACCCAGGAACCGAGCTTCGCGATCATCCCGCACTCCTCGGCCAGCGGGATGAACTCGTCCGGCCGGACGTTGCCCAGTTCGGGATGACGCCAGCGGAGCAGCGCCTCCGCGCCGACGGGGCGGACCGAGGGAATCGCGGCCACCGGTTGGAAGGCCAGGCTCAGCTCGTCGCGCTCGATCGCGCCCCGCATCTCGTGCTCCAGGGTGGTACGCCGGCGCAGCAGCCGGTCGTAGGCGACGTCGTACCGTTCGACCCGGTTCTTGCCCCGCTGCTTGGCGTACCGCAGCGCCAGGTCGGCGTTGCGGAGCAGGGTCTCCACGTCCGCCGCGTCGGCGTGGTCGGCGACCCCGACGCTGACCGACAGGAACACCGGGCCGGTCGGGTGCGCGTACGGTGAACCGACCACCCCGAGCAGCCGCTGCGCGACCCGCTCCGCCTCGGCCGGACGGGCCCGCATCAGCACCGCGAACTCGTCCCCGCCCAACCGGGCGGCCAGGTCGCCGGGACGCAGGTTGGTTCGCAGCCGTCGGCCGACCTCGGCCAGCACCGCGTCGCCGACGTCGTGGCCCCGCATGTCGTTGACGTTCTTGAAGCCGTCCAGGTCCAGCCCGAGCAGTACGAACGGCGTGTCGGCCCGGTCGTGCCGCTGTTGCAGGGTCCGCAGCAGCCCCCGCCGGTTGGCCAGTTCGGTCAGCGGGTCGGTGTGCGCCAGTTCGCGGAAGTGCGCCTCCCGTTCGGCGAGCCGGGCGGCGTAGCCGCGTACGTCGTTGAGCGCGAGGTACTGCCGGGCCACCAGGCCGAAGCCCTCCACGATGCCGGCCAGCACCGGGTAGATGCTGAACCCGCCGTCGACCACCAGGTGGTAGACGGCGGAAACCGCCATCGCCACCATCGGCAGGAAGGCGTACGCCGTACCCCGGCGGATGACGTCGCCGTCGCGCCCGTCCGACGGGTCCGGCGCCCGACTGACGAAGGCCACCACCAGCAGGCCGAACGGCAGCAGTGCGGCGCCGAAGACCGCCAGCCCCGGGTCGCCCCGGCAGACCCCGGCGGCGATGGCCAGGCCGCAGCCGGCCACCAGGGTCACGCCCCCGCCGGCCAGGACCAGGCCGTGCCGGGGCGACCGCGACCGGACCGCGACGATGAAGGTGAGCCCGGCCGCCACCGCCGCGGTCACCGTCGCCAGGACCAGGGCCAGGCAGTTCTGTGGGGTGTAGGCGCCGAGCAGCCGGGTCGGCTCGGCGATCAGTACCCAGCCGACGAACCAGATCGCGGCGGCGATCACCAGTCCGTCCAGGACGAGTCGCAGCGCGGCGGCCGCGTCGTGCGCGGCCCCCGGCAGCCGCAGCAGCCCGGCGCAGAGCAGCAGCCCGCCGACCGCCATGCCGACCGCGATCATCGCGGCCAGATCCGGTCGCGGCGTCGACTCGTGCACCGCCTCGTCGACCGGGAAGAGCCCGACCAGGCCGACGACGGTGCTGGTGGCCGCCAACGCGCCGCCGAGCGCGAGCAGCCACTGGCCGACCCGCCGAGGTCCGGTGTGCCGCCGGGCGGTGATCGCGAGCAGTACGGGACCACAGGCGGAGGCGAGGCCCACCGCCACCGCGAGGACGGGCACACCGAGGGCGCTATGCACGGATTCACTCTGCCCGATAGAAGAGGTTCCATGGGGGAGGTCCGGTGTGATCCTCGTCGTGGGGCGAAGAGCGCCGATTCGGGCGCCAGCGGGACGATCGGGTCGATCAGCACCGGACCTCCGCCGCCACCGGTGTCCCGCGTGCTGGACCCGGGCGGGGCGGCGGCCGGCGGACCGGGGCCGGTGGTGCCACACTTGTCGAATGCCTGACCTGCGGTCGAAGACCTCCACGCACGGCCGGACGATGGCCGGCGCCCGGGCCCTGTGGCGGGCCACCGGAATGACGGACGACGACTTCGGCAAGCCGATCGTCGCCATCGCGAACAGCTTCACCCAGTTCGTGCCCGGGCACGTACACCTCAAGGACCTCGGTGGCCTGGTCGCCGACGCGGTGGCGGAGGCCGGCGGGGTCGGCCGGGAGTTCAACACCATCGCGGTCGACGACGGCATCGCGATGGGCCACGGCGGCATGCTCTACTCGCTGCCCAGCCGCGAGTTGATCGCCGACGCGGTCGAGTACATGGTCAACGCGCACTGCGCGGACGCCCTGGTCTGCATCTCCAACTGCGACAAGATCACCCCGGGGATGCTGCTCGCCGCACTCCGGCTGAACATCCCGACCGTCTTCGTCTCCGGCGGACCGATGGAGGCCGGCAAGACGGTGGCGGTCGAGGGCGTCGTGCACGACAAGATCGACCTGATCGACGCGATGATCGCCTCGTCGAACGACGCGGTCACCGACGACCAGCTCGGTGCCATCGAACGGTCCGCCTGCCCGACCTGCGGCTCCTGCTCCGGCATGTTCACCGCGAACTCGATGAACTGCCTGACCGAGGCGATCGGCCTGGCCCTGCCGGGCAACGGGTCGGTGCTGGCCACCCACGCCGCCCGCAAGGCGCTCTTCGAGCGGGCCGGCCGGGTGGTCGTCGAGATCGCCAACCGCTGGTACGCCGACGACGACGCCTCGGTGCTGCCGCGCTCCATCGCCTCCCGCGCCGCCTTCGAAAACGCGGTCGCCCTGGACGTGGCGATGGGCGGCTCCACCAACACCGTGCTGCACCTGCTGGCCGCGGCCCGCGAGGCGGAGCTGGACTTCGGTGTCGCGGACATCGACGAGATCTCCCGCCGGGTGCCCTGCCTGGCCAAGGTCGCCCCGAACTCGCCGAAGTACCACATGGAGGACGTGCACCGGGCCGGCGGCATCCCGGCGATCCTCGGCGAACTGGACCGGGCCGGGCTGCTGCGCCGGGACGTGCACTCGGTGCACTCGACCGACCTGGACAGCTGGCTGGCCGACTGGGACATCCGGAGCGGCGCCGCCACCCGGGAGGCGATCGAGCTGTTCCACGCCGCGCCGGGCGGGGTCCGCACCACCGAACCGTTCTCCACCACCAACCGCTGGTCCACCCTGGACACGGACGCGGCGGAGGGCTGCATCCGCGACCGGGCGCACGCGTACACCGCCGACGGCGGGCTGGCGATCCTGCACGGCAACCTCGCCCCGGACGGCGCCGTGGTCAAGACCGCCGGGGTGCCGGCCGAGTGCCTCACCTTCCGCGGCCCGGCCAAGGTCTTCGAGTCGCAGGAGGCCGCGGTCGACGCGATCCTCGGCAAGCGGATCGTCGCCGGCGACGTGGTGGTGATCCGGTACGAGGGCCCGAAGGGCGGGCCGGGGATGCAGGAGATGCTCTACCCCACCTCGTTCCTCAAGGGTCGCGGCCTCGGCCGGGAGTGCGCGCTGATCACCGACGGCCGGTTCTCCGGCGGCACCTCCGGGCTCTCCATCGGCCACGTCTCCCCAGAGGCGGCCGGCGGCGGACTCATCGCCCTCGTCGAGGACGGCGACGAGATCACCATCGACATCCCGTCGCGCAGCATGGAACTGAACGTCCCGGCCGAGGTGCTGCAGGCCCGCCGGATCGCCCAGGAGAAGCGCGACCGGCCGTACACCCCGGTGGACCGGGTCCGCCCGGTCTCCGCCGCGCTGCGGGCGTACGCCTCGATGGCGACCTCGGCCAGCGACGGCGCGTACCGCCGCGTCCCCGACTGAGGTGTAAGGAAGCGGCCCTTCCCAGAACGTCAGGAAGGGCCGCTTCTGACGCGGAGGAAGTCGGTGACGAGGTCGGCGAGTTTGCCCGGGCGCTCGGCCAGCATCGCGTGGCTGGCGCCGTCGAGGTGGACGATCCGCAGCCACGGGTTGTCGGCGACGGCCGCCAACCGGTTCCGCAGGCCGCGCCGGTGGGCCGCGTACAGGTCGGCGAAGGCCTGCTGTTCCGGCAGGTTCTCGGTGGCGAGCACCAGCAGCAGCGGGCTGCGCACGTCGCGGTAGACCGGGATCAGGTCCAACGTCGCCATTGCGACCCGCAACTCCTCGGTCGACCGCGGCTCGGGCCGCAGCCGGTACCGGCCACCGTTCACCGGTACGAGGTTGCGTTCGAACGCCTCCAGCCAGGATTCCTCGGCGGAGCCGTACCGCCGGGCCTGGGCTCGCTGGCCGGCGCGGGCCGCCTCGACCTGGTCGGCGGTCAGCGGCTGGGCCATCGCGGCGGTCATCGCCGCGAAGGTCTCCCGGAGCCGGGCCAGTTCGGCTACGGCCCGGTCCGGATCGAGCCCGGCGAGGTCGTCCGGGCGGGCCGGGGGTGGGTTGCCGTCCAGGCTGACCGCGCCGGGGCAGTCCGGGTGACGGGCCGCCCAGAGCGCCGCGAGCATGCCACCGAGGGAGACCCCGACCACGGCGGGCCGGTGCAGGTCCAGCTCGTCGACGACGCTGGCCAGGTCGTCCAGGGCCGCGTCCCAGGTCCAGGGCCCGTCGCCGGACCGGCCGTGCCCTCGCAGGTCCACCGTGACCACCCGGTGGGCGGGGCGCAGCATCCGGGCCAGTTCGGCCGTCGTGGCGAGGTTACCGCCGGCACCGTGCAGGAGCAGCAGCGGGGCGCCGGCACCGCCGTGGTCGTGGACGGCGATCGGCACCGGCCCCGACCTGATCGTCGTGGTGGTGGAGTCATTCCGCGATATGTCAGCCACGGAGGTGTTCCTCTCGCTCGAGTAGGCGGTCACGGACCGAGGAGGGCCACACCCCGCCGTCGGGGTGGCGGGCCAGCTTGCCGCGGTTGACCAGGTCGTGCACGCCCTGCCGGGTGATTCCGAGCATCGCCCCGGCCACCGCGTACGAGACCGAGGCGGCGGTGGGGTGCCCGACCCGGCGGGCGACGGTCTGTCCCAACGGGGTACGCCACCAGTCGAGCGGCGGCTCGAAGGGCCCGTCTCCGGGGTAGAGGGTGGAGATGATCCGGAGCACGACGCCGACCGCTTCCCGGTCGTCCCCCTTGACCAGCCGGTGGGCCCACGCCTCGGCGCGGACCCGGACGACGGTCCGTAACGCGTCGACGGTCTCGTCGCCGTCCAGCAGGATCTCCAGCGGATCCAGCAGTCGGATGTCGATCGTGCGGAGGAGCTGTTCGACCAGTTCGTCGTGGGTCGGTGGTGGCACGGCGGACCTCCTCAGATGCTTGACAGTCATCGTCAAGTACTTGACGCCATCCGTCAAGCCCTCGGGTACGTCGGTCCGGCTCTCAACCCGCCGGTCCGGCTCTCAACCCGCCGGCTCGGTGGGATTGAGCAGCGCGGTGAGGACGCCGTCCACCCGGGCGGCCACCCCCTCGACGGCGGCACCCTCGGCAACCACCCCCTCGGCGAACAGGCCCTCCAGTACGCCGTGCAGGCCGTGCAGCAGGAAGTCGACGGTGAACGTCGGATCCTCGACCGCCAGTTCGCCGGTCCGCTCGCCCTCCCGGACCAGGTCGAGCAGGTTCTCCCTGATCGGCTCCGTACCACCTCTTCCTCGGCGACGAGACCGCCGCCGTCGCGTTCGGCGCCATGCTGCGCGCCCTGCCCGCGACGATCCCGGCGTACGGCGTGCTGGTGACCGACTCGCCCGAGGGCGAACTGCCACTGCCGGCCGACCGTCCACTGTCCTGGGTGCACCGGGGCGACGCCGACCCGGCCGATCCCGCACCGCTGCTCCGGGCGATACGCGCGCTCGACCTGCCGGGGGACGCACCGGGGACCGCGTACCTGGCCGGCGAAGCCCGCACCTGCCAGGCGGTCCGGGACCACCTGGTCCGGGAGCGCGGCTGGTCCCGCCGGCAGGCCGTGGTCAAGCCGTTCTGGGCGCCCGGCCGGCGGGGGCTCGACTGAGCGACCGATGGGTCACAAGGACGCCCGGGTGCTGATGCCGGACCTCCCGGGACCTGTGTTGGCAGCGGCAGCGGCAGCGGTCGGTGCCGGCCTCCTCCGTCGTCATCCGGTCAGTAGCCGGGGAAGACGCGGCGCAGGTCGTCGAGGGTGAGCGGGCCGGTCACCGTCACCCCGTCCGGGGTGTGCGCCGGTCCGAGTCGACCGGCGGCCAGGCGCAGCCACGTCTCGGCCGGCATCGTCGCCTCGCCGTCCGGCTCGTCGGGTGCCCCGGTCAGCTCGATCCGCTCGCCGAGGCGCAGGCCGAAGGTCTGCTCCGGGTCGTGCAGCCGTACCGCCAGCTCGGCCTGTCGGCCGTCCAGCGCGTCCGGCCGGCCGACCCAGCCGAGCAGGGCGCCGACCTGCTCCAGCAGCAGCGGCACCGCCTCCGGCGCCACGGTCGCGTACGAGTTGAAGCCGACCTCGACATCCCACTGGTGCAGGGCGAACTCGCTGAGTCGCATCCGGGCGGCGGTCGCCAGGTCGACCGGTTCGGGCAGGAATCCGAGGTCGATCCGGATACTCTCCCGGGTGGCGGCGTCGAGGGACTCGTACTGCTCGACCAGGCGCCGGTTGGCGTCGAGAAAGCCCTCGGCGTGCCCGGTCGGGTCCATCGCGTCCCAGCGCGCCCAGACCGACCGGTTGAAGTCCTGGTCGGGGGCGGGCCCGCCGGTCACCGCCGCGGTCAGGCTGGCCTGGTTGATCTCGGCTCCGCTGCCCAGGTGGCTGAGTACCTGCGATATCTGCCACTCGCTGGCCCCGGAGGGACGGGTCAGGTCCGTCGGTCCGAGGTCCCGGACCAGTGCGGCGAGTTCGTCGTGCCCCGAGCGGAGCGCGGCGATGACCTGGTCGGCGAGCACAGCCATGGCGTTTCCCTGTCGTTCGGCGGGCGGGAGCCGGTCGTACGGCCGGCGGGTGGCCACCCCTCCCGGAGATGACCACCCGCCATCATGCCCCACCACCCACCAGCCGTGCCCGGGGCCGACCCGCCTCTCCGGTCGGCCCCGGACGTCCCGGTTATCCGAAGATTCCGGTCAGGGTGCCACCGGCCACGGCGAGACCCTCGACCACCTTGCGGGCCTCGTTCCCCTCCGTGCCGGCGGCAAGGCCGCTGCGCGCCTTGAGGGCGTAGACGTGGAACTGGTAGCGGTGCTCGCCGCTCGGCGGGCAGGGCGGCGCCCACGCCGCCCGGCCGGACGAGTTCTGGCCTTCCAGGACGCCGGCCGGCAGGTCACCGCCGGACAGCTCCCGGGTTCCGGCCGGAATGTCGAAGACCACCCAGTGCAGGTAGGAGCCGCCCGGCGCGTCCGGGTCGTCGACCACCACCGCGTACGACTCCACGCCGTCGACCTCGCCGGACCAGGCGAGCGCGGGCCGCTCCCCCAGTCCCCGGCAGCTGTACCGGGTCGGGATCCGTTCACCCTCCTTGAACGCCGGGCTGGTCACCGTCAGGCTCGCCCGGGCGCCGGCCGGCGTCTCCGGTTCGTCGTCGCCGCAACCGCTCAGGGTCGCGGCGAACAGCCCGAGGGCGAGGAGGGCGACGCCCCGCGGTCCCGGCCGGCGTCTCCCGACCACCCTAAAGCCGTCCACAACAGACAGAACTGTCATCGTCATCCCTTTCTGGGCACCCCGTGGGAGCGCTGCCAGTCAGGGAAACATGCCGCCGAACCTCCGGAACAGCCCTGGTCACAGACTCTGCCGATCCCGCCAACCGATCCCGGACCAGCCAGTCCCCACGATCCGGACGGACAGCCAGAATATCCATGATCATGGAACCTGGCGGCGCCCGGGCCGGTCACTCCCCGGCCGGCTCGGTCACTCTCCGACTGGCTCGGTCGCTCTCCGGCGGGCTCGGTCACTCTCCGGCGGGCTCGGCGTCGAGCCAGGCTTCCAGCAGCAGCCGGTCGATCGAGTCCGGGTTGCCGAGACGTCCCCGCGCCGCGCGGCGGGCCCGCAGTTCGGCCCGGCTGAACCAGCGGGCCTCCAGCAGCTCCTCGCCGTCGACCCGGGTCTCCTCGCTGCCGGCCCGGGCGAAGAAGCCCACCATCAGCCCGGACGGGAACGGCCACGGCTGTGAGGCGACATAACGGACCGAGTCGACCACCACCCCGGCCTCCTCGAACGCCTCACGCCGGACCGCGTCCTCCAGGCTTTCCCCAACCTCCAGGAACCCGGCCAGCAGGGCGAAGGAGTCCCGGTCCGCCCCCGCGTGCCGACCGAGCAGGCACCGGGCCGGGTCCCCCGGCAGCTCCACCAGCATGATCACCGCCGGGCTGATCTGTGGGAACAGCTGGCGTCGGCACCCGGGACACTCCCGGGCCGCCCCGCCCTCGGTCAACCGGGTCGGCTGGCCGCAGGTGGCACAGAAACGCTGGTGCCGGTGCCAGTAGCAGAGGCCCCGGGCGTATCCGAGCAGTGCCGCCTCGGCGGGGTCCAGCCGCTGCACCAACTCGCGTACGTCACGGGTCCGGTCCGCACCGGCCGCCCGGAGCGCTTCGGTTTCCGGCAGCCCGCTCAGGTCGACCGCGAAGACCGGCCGGGTCCCGTCGAGACCGAGGAAGAACGGGCCGGCATCGACGGTGGCCGGCAACCAGACGCCGTCCCCGCCACCGAGGCGGACCACCGCCCCGTCCGCGACCAGGCACCGGTCCCGCCACAACGGGATGATCTCGGTCTGCCCGGCGGTCAGCGCCGTCTGCAGCCGTACCGGGTCGCGGCGGAGTCGGGCGGCCCGATCGAGGCGGCCGTTGGCGTACGTGACGAGGCCGGCCGGGTCGAGGGTCATCGCCGCGCCACCCGACGGCGGTTGTCCGCACCGCCACGGCGGCGAGCCGGACCCCGAGGCAGGGGTGGACGGGGTGACACGCGTGAGCTGATCACCGGCACCCTCGCATGCTATGCGTCGTGCCGTCCCGTCGGCCTGGTGCCGCCGCGTCCGCCACGTCACATCCTCGGCCCGACACCGTCCCGCCCAACCGGCCGGAAGGAATGATCGGCCGGTGAACGTCACCAGACCAGCGACCCTCGACGACGCGCCCGCCCTGGCCGAGCTCTTTGCACTCAACCGTGATTTCCTCGCCCCGTGGGAACCGCTCCGCACCGACGAGTGGTTCACCGTCGCCGGTCAGCGGGCCGACCTGGCGGCCGCGCTCGAGCGACGGGACCAGGGCACGGGCCTGGTGCACCTCATCCTCGACGAGTCCGGCCAGGTGGTCGGTCGGATCGCCCTGAACAACATCATCCGGGGTGCCTTCCAGTCCGTCAGCCTGGGCTACTGGGTGAGTGGCAGTCACAACGGTCGTGGCTTGGCCACCGCAGCGGTACGCGAGATGGTCCGACTGGCCTTCACCGAGCTGGGCCTGCACCGTATCCAGGCCGAGGTCCTGCCACACAACGCCGGTTCCCGACGGGTGCTGGAACGTAACGGATTCGTCCGGATCGGCATGGCGCCGGACTACCTGAACATCGCCGGCAGGTGGCAGGATTTTGTCCTCTACCAACTGCTCAACGCCGGCTGGAGCCCACCCGGCCAGCCCGCCGGCCGTTGACGGACGCCGCATGCCGTTCCCCAGAGTCACCTTGGTGACTCTGGGGAACGTGGCTCCAACGCTGATCGAGTGGCCGCTCCGACCGCCGACCCGGCCGGCCCGTCGACGGGCGGACCAGCCGAGCAGACGACGGCAGCCGGAACCGGCCTAGCTGCCGAGCAGGGTGACCAGGCCCTGGTCAAGGTCGTAGCGGGCGCCGACGACCGCCATCTCTCCGGAGTGGACCCGTTCCGCGATGATCTCGCTGGCGGCGGTGAGGTGCGCGACCTGGGCGAGCACGTTCGCCCGTACCCCGGCCTCCACGACGTCACCGGAGCTGCCGATCAGCGGCTCGACCACCGGGCGTAGCGCTTCGACGATCGCGCCGATCGAACCCGGCGCGTGCCCGCCGCTCTCGATGGTCTCGACGGCGGCCGAGACGGCGCCGCACCGCTCGTGGCCGAGGACGAGCAGCACCGGCGGGACGAAGTGCTCGACCGCGTACTCGATGCTGCCCATCATGATGGTGTCGACGATGTTGCCGGCGACCCGGTTGTCGAACAGGTCACCGAGGCCCTGGTCGAAGAGGACCTCCGGGGAGACCCGGGAGTCGGCGCAACCCACGATGATCGCGAACGGGTCCTGGCCGTCGGCCAGGTTGCGGACGTCACGGGGTGACTGGTGGGGGTGCCGGCTGCGTCCGTTGACGAAACGCCGGTTGCCGTCGAGCAGTCGACGGATCGCCTGCGTCGGGGTGGTCGGGGTGGCGTCGGCCGGCGGTTGGGCGGCGGCCGGGCCGGCCAGGCCGACCGCGCCGACGGCGGTCATCCCGCCGGCGGCCAGCAGAGCCCGCCGGCTGACCGGACGAAGTGGAGTGTTCTTCACAATCGGCGAACCTAGCGGAGCGCCGACGATCACCACGACAGATGAGCGACAGTGGATGAATGATGAGACCCGAATCACCCTCGGGTCTCATTCGCGTACCCCGGCTACGGCAGCGGCGCCCAGGTCACCCCGATCTCCGGCTCCCGGTCGGCGGGTGGGCTGAACCGCTGCAGCCGCTCGTCGAGCACCGTCAGCCGGCCGGTCGGGATGTCGAAGAAGAGCCCCTGTACGGAGACCTTTTCCTCGTCCACGCCCCGCGCGGCCAGGAACTCGCGCAGCGTGGTGACCTGCAACGCCACGTTGACCATCGCCAACTGGTCGACCTCGGTACGGCCCTGGCCGGCGGCGGTACGCCCGATCGGGTGGCCGGCCCGCCACGCCTCCAGGCTCGGCCGTCCCCAGCGCAGCCACTGCCCGAGCGGGCCCTTCTCGTCGCCGAGCCCGCCGAGCTCGTCACACCCCTCCCGCCCGTCGAGCCCGCCCAGCAGTCCCTGCATGGCACCGCACCCGGAGTGCCCGCAGACCAGCAGGGCCCGCACGTCGAGCACCTCGACCGCGTAGCAGACAGCGGCGGCGACCGACGACTCCGCGTCCGGGTCCGCCGGGATCAGGTTGCCGATGTTGCGGACCGTGAACAGGTCACCGGGCCCGCTGCTGGTGATCACATTGGGCACGATCCGCGCGTCGGCGCAGGTCAGGAAGAGGGTCCCCGGCCGGTGCCGGCCACCGAGCTCGCTGAGGTAGGGCAGCAGCCGCGCGGCCGAACGCCGGTGGTACTCGCGTACCCCGGCGTGCACGGGGCGCAGCGCCGCGTGCAGGGAGGCGTGGTGGTCGGCCTGCAGCGCACCGTTCGGCTCGACATGCCGGGCCTGCCAGCTCGACCAGGGCGAGAACCAGCGGGGTGGCACCAGTGCGTGCACCCGCCGGGCCGGCCGGGGCTGGTCACCACGCAGCGCCGCGGGGCCGACCTCGTCGAGGCGTACGCTGCCGCCGGTGGCCTCGTGCTGGCGTACCCACCAGTCCAGGTGGTCGAAGGCGGCGTGGTCGAGGAAGTCGGTGGCGAGTTCGAGGTCGACCACACTGCCCGACGGCACCTTGCCGAGTACGGCGGACAGCCGGGGAATGGCCAGGAAGCTCAGAGTTCCCTCGACGTGCACGGACCAGTGCTCGGGTGCCGGTGGTCGGGTCGACAGCCGCTCGGCGTGCACCCTGGCCCAGACCACCCGCCGCAGGATCAGGCAGATCGCCAGCACGAGGCCGATCAGTACCCCCTCGAGCAGGTTGAAGACCACCACGCCGAGCGCGGTGACCACGTACACGGCGAGTTCACGGTGCCGCCGTACCCGTTTGATGTCGGAGATCTTCACCAGTTGCAGGCCGACGACCACCAGGAGCCCGGCGAGCGCGGCCATCGGGATCCGCTCGACGAGGACCACCAGCAGGACGGCGAAGAGCAGTACCCAGATGCCGTGCAGGACGGCGGAGGCACGGGTCCGGGCCCCGGCGTGGACGTTTGTGGAGCTGCGCACGATGACACCGGTGACGGGCAGTCCGCCGCACATGCCGGAGACGGTGTTGGCGAGGCCCTGGCCGACGAGTTCCCGGTCCAGGTTGGTCGGCTTCGTCGGCGGGCCACCGGGGGTGCCGGCCCCGGCGTCGGTTTCCGCCGCGCTCGCGCCGCGGCCCGCGCGGCCATTGGCCTCGGCGGTCAGCCGGTCGACCGCCGTCGCCGACAGCAGACTCTCCACGCTGGCGATCGCGGCCACGGTCAGTACGGCGGCGGCGATCGCCGCCCAACTCGCCTCCGGCAGGGCCGGCAGGTGTACGGCCTCCAGCAGCGACGCCGGCATCTCGACCCGGGCCAGGTCGACGTCGTCCCAGACGACCGCGGCCAGGGTGGCGAGGGTGACGGCGACAAGCGGGCCGGGTATCCGACGCACCGTCGCCGGCAGGCGGGGCCAGAGCACCAGGAGCCCGATCACCATCAGCCCGATCAGCGTGGCGTGGTCGTGCCGGCCCGCCAGTTGCCCGGGCAGGTCGACAAGGTTCTGCACGGGGGCGGTCCCGGGCTCACCGCCGAGCAGGACGTGCAGTTGGGCGAGGACGATGGTGAGTCCGATGCCGGCCAGCATGCCGTGCACGATCGCGGGTGAGAGCGCGAGGGCGGTCCGGGCGATCCGGCTGAGGCCGAATCCGATCTGCACCAGCCCGGCGGCGGCGGTGATGGCGCAGGTCGCCGCCCAGCCGAACCGGCCGACCAGTTCCGCCACCACCACGGTCAACCCGGCCGCCGGGCCGGTGACCTGCAGTGCCGAGCCGCCGCAGAGTCCGGCCAGGACACCGCCGACCACGGCGGCGATCAGTCCGGCGGTCACCGGCGCGTCGGAGGCGGCGGCGATCCCCAGCGACAGCGGCACCGCGACCAGGAAGACCACCAGCGAGGCGGGCAGGTCGTAGCGCAGATCCCGACGGATCCAGGTGCTGATTCGGGCCGATGCGCTGGCCAGGCTGATCCACGTGGGCGACATGCTGCCTCCTCCGGCTCCGCCGGATGTGTGGCGGCGGAGAGTTGACACCGGGCGGTTTCCGCGACGGATACATCCGGTTACCAGTGATACGGGGGGAAGAGGGGTGATGCACCATTCGCCAGCATCTTATCGGGGCAACCATAAATTCCCAATAGTGAATAACTACCACTTTGGAGAGATGCATCCGCCCAGCACGCGCGCCCGGGATGGCCCACGGACCGCTGCGCAAGTCAACACCTGACAGTCGAACAGACGACAAAATCACGAGATGCCGGACGAAACCGCTGCAACGATTGATAGATGGAGGGAGATTCGTTCGAATTCCGGATTCTGGGCAGGGTCGAGGCATACCGGAGCGGGCGTCGGATACCGCTCGGTCGGCGACGGGAACGCTGCCTGCTCGGGATACTGCTGCTGGAGGCGGGACGGCCAATCCCCACCGACCGACTCATCACCCTGCTCTGGGCGGAAGACCCGCCGACGGATCCCCGGTCGAGCCTGCACACCCACATGTCCAGGCTGCGCCGGCATCTCACGCCGCCGGAACGGAACCGCCAACCGCCGCCGGCGGAACGGAACACCCGCCGTCCGGTACGGCTGCTCGCCCGGCACTCCGGCTACCTGGCCGAGGTGAACTCGGAAGCGGTCGACGCGCACCGGTTCACCGAACTGACCGCGGAGGCCCGCCGGCTGGCCGATCCGGCGGAACGCGCCTCCCGGCTGCGGGACGCGCTGGCGATGTGGCGTGGGCCGCTGCTCGCCGACGTCGCCGACGAACGGCTCCGGAAAAGGATCGGTGCCGGGCTGACCGAGCTGCGTCTGGCCGTACTCATGGAGCGCATCGACGCCGACCTGGCCACGGGCCAGCACCAGCGCCTGATCGGGGAACTGACCACGCTTGCCGCCGAACACCCGGACCGCGAGAGTTTCACGGGTCAGCTGATGGTGGCGCTCTACCGGTCCGGTCGGCAGAGCGAGGCGATCGAAAGCTACCAGCGGCTCCGACAGTGGCTCGCCGACAGCCTGGGCACCGACCCGGCACCCGAGCTGCAGGGTCTCTACACCGCGATTCTCCGCCAGGCCCCCGAACTGGCCGCGGTGCCGGCGCCGGCCGCGATCACCGTCGCCGTCCAGCCCCGGGAGACCTCCCCGGACAGCCGTCCGCCTCCGTCGACGCCGCCCGTGCTGCGGCAGCTTCCCCCTGACACGGGCGAATTCGTCGGACGCGAACGGGAACTACGCACCCAGCATGCTGCGGTCCGGGAAGGGCTGACCCACCCCCGGACGGCCAACAACCTGCTGATCTTCACGATCGAGGGCATGGCCGGGGTCGGCAAGACCCGGCTCGCGATCCGCCTCGCACACGAACTGGTCGCCGACGGGCACTATCCGGACGGGCAACTCTACGTCGACCTGTGCGGATTCACCCCGGGCCAGGGTCCGGCCGATCCGGCACCGGTGCTGGAGGAGTTCCTCAGCCAGCTCGGCGTCGACCGCGCCGAGATTCCCGCCGGGCTCTCCGAGCGGTCCGCGATGTACCGTGACCGGCTCGCCGACCGCCAGGTCCTGGTGCTGCTGGACAACGCCGCCGACGAGAAGCAGGTGCAACCTCTGTTGCCGGCCGGCCCCGACAGTCTGGTGCTGATCACCAGCCGCCGGACGCTCGCCCTGGACGGCGCCCGACCGATCACCCTGCGGACGTTCGGTCGACCCGAGGCCCTCCGGCTGCTGGCCAGCATCGCGGGCCGGCACCGGGTCGAGGCAGAGCCGCAGGCCGCGGACGAGGTGATCACCCGCTGCGGCGGCCTGCCGATCGCCGTCGCCCTCGCGGCACACCGGCTGCGGGCCCGTCCCGCGTGGCGGCTCGCCGACCTCGCCGCCCGGCTGGACGACGAGCGGGGTCGGCTGAGCGAACTCTCCGCCGGGGACCGGGCGGTCGAGGTGGTCTTCGCACTGTCCTACCGGGCGCTCGACTCCGACCAGAGGCGGATCTTCCGCCGACTCGCCCTGCACCCGGGCACCGGATACACCGCCGAGGCCGCCGCGGTACTCGGGCAGACCACCGTCCAGCACGCGGAGGCGCTCCTCGGCCAGCTTCTGTCCGAACACCTTCTGCTGGAGACCACCCCGGGGCGTTACCGGTTCCACGACCTGGTGCGGGCGTACGCGCTGCGGCGTGCCCAGGCCGACGAGCCGGAGGGGGCGAGGGCGGCGGCGCTCGACCGGCTGCTCCGCTGGTACCTGCACACGGCGGACTCCGCCGACCGGGCTCTCGACCCGTCCCGCCGGCGGACCGACCCGACCGCCGCCGACGACGCCGGGGCACCGGTCCCCCTCGACCACCCGGAGGCGGCGATGGCCTGGTTCGAGGCGGAGCGGACGAACCTCGTGGCGGTGGCCGAGACGTGTGTGTCGCACGGTGCGGACGACGTTGCCTGGCAGCTCTCGTCCGCGATGCTGACCTTCCTGTACGTCCGCAGCCACTTCACCGAGTGGCTCGCCGTACACCGGACCGCGCTGGGCGCCGCCCGCCGCTCCGGAAACCGCGTCGCGGAGGCCGGCGTACTCAACCGGCTCGGCGTCGCGCACAGCGGCCTGCACCGCCAACAGGAGGCGATCGCCTGCTACCGGCGGGCACTCCGGCTCCAGCAGGACGCCGACGACCGGCCCGGGCGGGCCTGGACGCTGAACAATCTCGGCGTCGCGTACAGCGACCTGGCCGAGTACCGGGAGGCGCTCGACTGTTTCCGGACCGCCGTCGCGCTGTTCGCCGAGACCGACGACCACCGGGGTGAGGGTCTGGCGCTCGCCAACCTGGCCGACACCCACCGTCGACTGGGTCGGGGCGACGACGCCGAGGACTGCCTTCGGCGGGCGCTGGCCGTACAGACACGTTCCGGAGACCGCCCGGGGCTGCGCTTCACCCGCACCTTCCTCGGCGACCTGCGGCACGACCGGGGCGAGTACGGCCGGGCGGTGGCCGAGTACCGGGCCGCGCTCGATATCCACCGCGAACTCGGCGACCGGCGGGGCGCCGCATCCCTGCTGGTCAGTCTCGGAAGGACGCTGCGGCGCGACGGCCAGGTCGAGGCCGCCCGGGAGTGCTGGCGACAGGCGCTCTCCGGGTACGACGAGATCCGTGACCCCCGGGCCGCCCAGGTGCGTCACCTGCTCCGCGAGGAGTTCGTCGGTCCGACCGGGTGACACCGCGCGCCGGCAGCCCGGCCGGCGGGGTGGTTGGCAAGGTCTCCGGCAAGGTTCCTGGCAGGAGTTCTCCGGGATCGTCCTGTGCACAGGGACCGGAGTCCACAGCGACTCCACACACACGAGGGGACCCCGATGAAACGTACCTTCGCCACACTGGCCGCGCTGCTGGTCACCTTCGGGGTGGCACTCTTCGCCACCGCGTCGCCGGCCAGCGCACACACCGGCAATCCGCCGTCCGGCTGCCACTACACCGACTTCTTCACCGGTGGCGGCACGAACTACGGGCGGGCCTGCTTCGAGTGGGAGGGCGACGACCACTGGGTCGCCGACCTGCAGGGCAACGGCCGCCGGGTGGGCGTCGACATCCAGACCAACTACGGGAAGTACCGCAACTGCGAGAACACCCACGGTGCCGGAACCTGGCACGAGTGCACGTTCGACCACCTCGAGGAGGAGTGCGTGCGCTGGCGTGGTTACGAGTACGACGGTGACACCGGCTCGTTCTACAACATCACGCCGTGGAGTTCGTGGCGCCGGATCGACACCGGCGGCGCCTGCTAGCCGTAGCTACCGGCCCGATGGCCCGTACCGGAGCACCCGACCCGACGTCCGGGTCGGGTGCTCCGGCCTGCTCAGCACGGCAGCCCGGCCCGGCCGTCGGTCGGCGCCTCGCCGTCCTCGCCGGTCTCTGGAGCGTTGCCACGGAGGCCGTCGAGGATGGTGTGCGAGATCGCGGCGAGCTGGTCGATCTGGGCGGGCGTGAGCCGGTCGATGACCAGCTCGCGGACGTGCCGGCTGTGCGCCGGGGCCGCCTCGGCGAGGGCGGCGTGTCCCCGGGGGGTGAGCGCCACGTGGATGGCCCGGGCGTCGCCGCGCTGCCGCTCGACGAGGCCACGTCCGCACATCCGGGTGATCTGGTGGTGCAGGCGGCTCTTCTCCCAGCCCAACGCGGCACCCATCTGGAAGATCCGGAGTCGCCGGTCGGGCGCTTCGGAGAGTACGGCGAGCACGGTGTAGTCGGCGTTCGAGAGTCCACCGCAGGCCTGTAGCTGCTGCTCGATCCGGGCGCGCACGACCTCCTGCATCAGGAAGAACGTCTGCCAGGCGTCGAGTTCGCGCTCGGTGAGGCCACCCTGCTCGTGATCCACGACTCCCATCGTACCGATCAGTTGATGCATCACCTCGTGCTCGCTATCGTCGAGGTGACACGTCAACCCATGGTTGGCCGTGGAACGGGGAGGACAGCATGAGTGGCAGCGGACAGCGCGTGGCGCGACGTACGGTCGCCCGGGTCGAGGCCGGAAACCGGCTGGGCCCGAACGCCCAGGTCGACGACCACCGGCTGCTGATCGCACCGACCCGGCCGGCGCTGACCGACCCGTTCCTGCTGCTCAGCGAGGACTGGTTCTCCGAACCGGGGTTCGAGTGGCACCCGCACCGTGGGCTGGAGACGGTGACGATGGTCCTCGACGGCGTACTCGAACACGGCGACAACATCGGCAACGCCGGTGCGCTCGGCGCCGGTGACGTGCAGTGGATGACCGCCGGACGCGGGGTCATCCACCGCGAGCTGGCGTTCCGCAACGAACGGGCACACACCCTGCAGCTCTGGGTGAACCTGCCGGCCAACAAGAAGATGGTCAACACCCGCTACCAGGACCTCGTCGCCGACCGCCGGCCGGTGGTCGAGCGCGACGGCAGCCGGATCGACGTCATCTCCGGCCAGGTCGCTGGGGTCAGCGGCCCGGCGCGTACCCACTGGCCGATCTCCGGAGCGGTCCTGACCATCGAACCGAACAGCCGACTGGACCACACCCTGCCCGGCCACGACCGCGCCTTCCTCACCGTACTCTCCGGCCGGGTCACCATCGCCGGGCGGAAGATCGGCGAGGGGCAGACCGCCTGGTCCGACCCGGTTCCCCGGGCGAACCTGTCGACAATCGCGCTGGAGACCCCGGAGGGCGACAGCCCCACCGTCGTGATGGTCTTCGGCGGGCGGCCGATCCGGCAGCAGGTCGTGATGGGTGGCCCGTTCGTGATGAACAGCAATGCGGAGATCCACCGCGCGTTCGCCGACTTCCACGCCGGAAAGTTCGGCACCGTCCCCCGCCAGGCCCGGCTGAAGTACCGCTGACCCCGGCCCACCGGTCGCCGGGGTCGCGGTCACCGGTCCGGGGCCGGGTTCACCAACCGGGCCGTGAGGAACGGGCTGGGGGCACCGTGCCAGAAGACCGCCAGGCTGTCCCGGGCCCGGGTGGCGGCGACGAAGAGCAGCGACCGCTGCCGCTGACGTTCCCGCTGGTAGCGCTTCGGGTCGGTGTCCCGATACCGGCCGATCATCTGGTGTGGGACCAGGCCGTCACTCACCCCGGCGATGATGATCCGTTGATACTCCAGGCCCTTGAAGCGGTGCATCGTGCCGATGTGCACACCGTCCCGCCCGTTCGGCCCGTCCGGACCGATCTCCACCGCAGGCGTACCCGCCGCTTCCAGGCGGGCGACGACCTCGGTCACCAGTTCGTGCGTCGGCACCGCGATCGCCACCGACCCGTCGGTCGGGTTCCCCCACTCCACCAACTGTTCGACGATCAGCTCCCGCTCGTCGTGCCACGAGGTGGCGCCCCGGAACGTCGGCCGGCCGCCCCGCAGCAGCGACCGGTAGCCGGCGAGATTTTCCGCTCCCCCGTCGAGGTCGTCGTAGGTCTCCCCACTCATGATCTCCAGGGCGGCGGCCAGGATCTGCCGGGTGGTGCGATAGCTGAGGGTCAGTCGGGCCGACCGGCCCCGGATGTGTACGCCGAGACTGCCCAGCGTCACGTGGTTGTCGTAGATCCGCTGATGGGTGTCACCGGCCAGGAACAGGTCGTCCGGGCCGGGGGCGACCATCGCCCGGAGCATCTTCCAGTGGGCGGCGCTGAGGTCCTGCGCCTCGTCGACCACGATGTGCCGGTAGCGGTGCCGCAGGAACCCTCCGGAGTCCTCGGCGGGCAGGCCCTCGCTGCGGGCCGCCCGGTCCATCTCCAGACGCGCCGCCCGTTCCGCCACCTGACGCCACGTCCACTTTCCCTGGTCGTCCAGCCACGTGCTGAACCGCTCGGTGAGCTGCCACACCTGGTCCCGCTCGGCCCGGTTCAGGGTACGGCCACGGCCGGGTCGGCGGGCTTTGAAGTAGTCGGATCGGGAGCCGAGCACCTGGCCGAGGATCACCTGGGCCCATTCGGCGGCCAGGAACTCCGCGTCCCACCCCGTCTCCCCCGTCTCGACCAGGAAGTCCTGCCACAACCCGGACACCCTGTTGTCGTCGATGATCCGCTTGCCCACCCCGGCCTTCGCCTCGGCGACGACCCGGCTGGCCAGCCGGTCGATGTTGACGATGTCGACCCGGGCGACGAGTTCCTGCCCGCCGAGGGCGATGAGCCGGGTCCGTAGGTCCGCGGCGAGGTTGCGGTTGAAGGTGGTCAGCAGGATCGGCTTGTCCGCACCGGGAGGCAGGTGCCGGACCAGGTGGGCGACCCGGTGCAGCGCGACGATCGTCTTGCCGGTGCCCGGTCCGCCGCCGACCCGAGCCGGCCCCTGGTAGCGCCGCTCGACCAGTTTGCGTTGGGTGGGGTGCAGGAAGATCTGCCAGCGGTCGAAGGACTCGGCGAGCATCGCCTGCAGCGCCTCGTCGTCGGAGAAGACCTGGGTGGCCGGGCGCTCGGCGGCGGCCTGGTAGTCGTCGAGGTCGACCGGTCCGTTCTCCCGTACCGGCTCGGTGACGTGGGCCAGCACCTCCTCGTACGGGCGGCCGTCGTAGAGCGACAGCAACACGTCGGTGGTGAGCTGCGGTGCCCGTTCGGTCAGCTCCAGCAGGGCGGTCTCACCGGTCAGCTCCCGGATCTGCGGCAGGAGCGGCTCGGCGACACCCAACTCGACAAGCTGGGCGTCGGTGAACCGGGCGAAGAGCGGCGCAGGCACCGGAGGCGGTTCCTCCGGCGCCGGCACCGCGACCGGCTCGTCCGGTGCCGGCACCGGAGGCGGCTCGTCCGGTGCCGGCACCGCGACCGGCTCCTCCGGCGACACCACCCGGCCGACGATGCTGTCGCCGACGGGGGCCAGGTCGATCACCTCGATGCCGCCGGTCACCCGGTTGATCCGGTACGAGTAGCGGTCGAGGTTGTCGTACACGTCCTTGCGGTGCCGGACCGCGACGAGCAGGTAGTCCTGGTCGGCGACGTGCAGCAACAGTGCCCGGTGGTCCTGGTTGATCCGGGCCGACCAGAGGCGGGAGTCGCCGCTGAGCTGCTTGAGCCGTAGTCCCGGGCTGTGCGGGTTGTGCCGGAACTTGTGCATGAACTCGTAGACGGCGCCCATCTCGGCGCGGGAGAGTTTCATGACCTCCCGGTCGGCCCGGTCCAGCATCCGCAACGTCGCGGCCTTGGCGATCACTGACCCTCTCCCCCACTCGACTGCGCGAACCGGCGGACCAACTCGTCCGCGGACCACTCCCGGGCTGTCCGGACCGACCAGCCGGCGTTGACGTACGCGTCATCGCGGTCGGCGATCTCGGGATCGTCAGGGGCGCCGGACAGCACCACCGCGATCCGCCGCTCGGGCCAGGCAAGCTCGGCCGGCCAGCCCTGGTCACCGAGCTCGTAGCCGACGACCGGCGCCGGCAGGCCCCGCCGGACGAGGGACTGCACCAGCGTCTCCAACGCCGACTCCTCCCGGTTGATGTACCGGAGGACCTCCTGCCACGGCAGGTCGACGTCGAGGGCTTCCCCGGCCGGCGGTGTCGGCTCCGGGGCGAGGCCGAGCCAGTTGGCCGTCTCCGGGTCGACCGGCATCGGCCGCTGGGTCAGCCGCAGACCGGTGCCCTCGCAGACCGCCATCGACGCCGGGTCGAACCCGTCCAGTGTGGAGAGCGCCAGCTGTGCCCCGTCGCCGCCGCCGGGGGCGAGGAACTGGACGAGGTTCGCCCAGCGCAGCCACGCCGCCCACCGGTGGCGGTGCCGCTGCTGCCCGTCCCCGGTCGGGGCGCCGACCGTCTCCGGTCGGTCGTCGACGACGACCAGCGCCGACCAGGTCGGCTCGGCGTCCCGCCCGTCGAGGACCAGGGTGACCGGACAGCCGTCGGTGTCCACCGCCCGGACCAGGCTGATCCGTCCCGGCACGGGCGGCGGCAGCGGCGAGCCGTGCAGCGAGGCGAGGATCCGCTCCCCGATGCCGCTGGAGTCGGACCGGGTCGGCTTCCCGGTGGCCTGGACCAGCAGTCCGGCGAGCGCCGCCTCGGTACGCCGCCGCCACAGCTCCGGGTCCGGTTCGGCGAGGAACCGCAGCAGCAGTTCGACGGGGTTGGTCCAGACGTACCGTTCCAGGTCGCCGGGGTCGGCTTCCGGCAGCAGCTTCCGGTGGTGGTCGCGGGCCCGCTGCTTCGCCAGCCCCTGGTACGGTGCCCAGCCGTTCCCGCCGTTCCCGCCGTTCCCGCCGTTCCCGCCGTTCCCGCCTTCGCCGCCGGTCCGCCAGCCGTCGACGTCGTCCCAGGTGAGGGCGAAGACGTAGAAGTCGTGGGCGCGCAGCCGGTTGCGTTTCTCCGCGTCGTCGGCGAGCCGGTTGTACTCGGCCGACGCGTGGTACTTGAAGCCGTCGAGGTAGACCGCGATCTCCGGCGCCGGTGTGTCGAGGCGCCGGAAGTGCACGTCCGGCCGGGTGCCCCGGATGGTGTTCTGCAGCTTCATCTGCCAGTGGACGACGCCGCCGCCGTCCGGTGCGGTGATCCAGAAGTCGCGCAGCCGCGCGCCGTCGTGGTCGGTCCGCTTCTCGACGCGTACGCCCGAGCCGGGCTCGCCGGCCCAGGCCAGCAGCTTGTTGAGGAACCGGGCCTCGAGTTCGCTCTCCACCTGGGCGATCAGCGAGATGTCGTCGGTACGGATGCCGGAGTCGACCGCCCAGGTGTCGAGGAGCCGGCTCAACATGCCGAGCGCCTCCTCCCGGCTCATCAGGGCGAACTCGTGGTTCCGGGCGTACCGCAGCAGGCAGCGGTGGCAGGCCGACCGGCCCTCGTGCTGGCAGACGCAGTTGCCGATGATCTGTCGGGCGTGTCGGAGGATCTGCCGGAACTGTTCCGGGTCGGCGAGCCGGTGCAGATAGCCGGTGCCCTGCGGCTGGGTGTCGTACACGACGACGTGGTTGCGGGTCGCGCCGCTGGCCCGGTCCGGCATGGTGGCCTCGACGACCTGGATGTGTGCCGGGTCGCCACCGTACTCGGCGGCGATGCCGAGCCGGACGGCGGCGGCGAACGAGACCAGCCGCTCGCGTACCAGGGCGGTGACCGCCGGGACGAGGATCCGTAGCGCCTCGGTACGCAGCTCGTGGGCGAGGATGAGCGGTACGTGGACGGCGGTGCCGGGTGACCGGCGGTGCGGGCACCAGGGCCGGTGGTGTTCGGCGTCCCGGCTCACCACCGATCCCGACAGGTAGGCGGCGACCTCCTGGCTCGGCGTGGGCTGCCCGTCGATCGTCGTCCCGCCGCAGGAGTCGCAGGTGTGGAACGGGTTGAGCCGTACCTCCTGGCCGGCGAAGTACTCGGTGGCCCGGTCGTAGCGTTGCACCCCGAGGTTGTAGTGCCGGACGGCCGCGTCCCGGGTGTAGTCGACGCCGAAGGTCTCGGCGGTGTGCCGCCAGGCGGATTCGATCCGGTCGGGGTCGACGTCGACGGTGGCCGGGGTGACGTAGAACCGGCGTTGCCGGTCGTCGCTGTCGTCGCGGATCCGTGCGTCGTCGCGGCGGTCCCGGCTGAGGACCCGGGTCGGGCGGAGCACGGTGAAGACCCGGCTCTGGTCGGCGAGCCCGGTGTCGGCGCAGCGGGGGCAGGGCCGGGTGTCCTCCTGGGCCAGGTGGGTACGGGCGTAGCCGCACCGGGCGCAGATCCGCCACCGCTCGTACGCCGGCCGGTTCACCGGTCCGAGGTCGAGTCCGGAGATCTCGTGCTGGTAGCCCCGGACGTAGTAGACGTTGCCGGGGGCGAGTTCGACAAGTGCCGGCCGGGCCGGGCGGTCGTACTCGCGCAGTTCGGTGTGGAAGCGTCGGCTGCCGTCCGGCAGCTTCTCCTCCCAGGTGAGGGTGGCGTCGAGCAGTGTGCGGTGGTCGATCAGCGCGTAGTTGGGCAGCAGTCCCAGCTCGACCAGGGTGGCGTGGGCGGCGGCGCCGGCGAGCCGGTGCAGGAGTTTGCGGACCTCGCGGGCCTCCGACTTCAGCATCCGCAGTTCGCGGGCGTGGTCGGGGTCGCCGCTGATCAGGGTGGCGGCGACGGTCTCGATTCCGGCGAGCCGGCGTCGCAGGTCGTCGCGGCGGGCCTCCCAGTCGGCGTCGGCCCGTTTGACCCGGTCGACCAGGCCGGTGTCGGCGAACTGGCGGAGCTGGTCGGCGGCGGGGGCGGAGACCTTGTCGCCGAAGAGGGTGAGGAAGTCGCCGACGAGTCGTACCGCGTCGCGCTGGCCGGCGTCGGCGAGGGCGGCGAGCCATCCGCCGGGGCCGAAGAGCAGGTGGGCGCGGCGGGGCAGCGGCCGGATCCCGGGCAGCCGTCCCCGGGCGGCGAGGTCGATCAGGTGTGCGAGGTACTGCCGGCGCAGGATCTCGACGGCGGAGAGGAAGCAGCCGGGCGGCACGATCTGCCCGGCGATCATGTTCGTCGGGTCGGTCAGGTAGTAGCGGTCCCGTTCGGTGCGGCCGACCAGGGTGAGCACCAGGGCGTTGCCGCTGCGGCGGCCGGCCCGGCCGGCCCGTTGCACGTAGTTCGCCGGACCGGTCGGCAGGGAGGCGAGCACCACCGCCGAGAGGTCGCCGATGTCGATCCCCATCTCCAGGGTGGGGGTGCAGGAGAGCACGTTCGGGTCGGTGTACCGCTCGCCGGTCCGGAACCGCTGTTCGACAATCTCCCGTTGGGGGCGGGTGAGCATGCCGGTGTGCTCGCCGGTGACCACCCGGAAGACCGGACTGTCGAGGTAGAGCCGCCGGTAGTAGTCGTCGGCGGCGGCCTCGTCGCGGACCGGCCGCAGCCGGCCGCCGCAGCGGTACTGCCGGCAGGGCTGGCCGGTCCAGTCGGCGACCCGGTCCGGGTGTTCGGTCTGCTGCCAGTGGCAGGTGTCGCAGCCGACTCCGGCGATGATCGCGGCGTTGTCGTCGAGTCGGGTCACCCGCAGGTGGCCGGGGAGCAGCCCGTACACCCGGTTGCCGTCCTCGGTGTCGCGGGCCGCGACGATGCCGGCGGTGGCCAGCGCCGGCAGCAGCCGGTCGAGGTAGCCGGCGGCGGCGGGCGGGTCGAGGCCGAGGCAGCGGCCGGTCCAGTCCTGGTACCAGTTGCCTTTGGCGCCGATGGTGTCGAACTCGGACCGTGACTTCGGGTTGGCCAGCAGGAACGCCGGCCCGGAGAGCCCGTGCGGGAAGGCCGGCATCCCCTCCGGGCGGCCGCCCCAGATCTGCCAGCGGGTGCCGCCGCGCCGCAGGTAGGGCGCCAGCCATTCGTGGTAGATCGCGCCCCGGGTGCGGAGCCGTTCGAGCAGGCCGCGCAGGTAGGCGAGGTAGCGGGCGTCGTCGGGTAGCGGGCCGCCGCCGGGGCCGGGCCCGGTCAGGTGTACGTCCCGGCAGAGCGCCGCCGCCCGGTCCGGGTCGTCGAGCCCGACCTCGACCGCGACGGTACGGGTCAACTCCAGGGTCCGGCCCTGCCGGGTACGCAGCCCGGTCTCCAGGATGGCGGCGAAGGCGAGCCGTTCGCCGACCAGGGTCCAGGTCTTCCGGTCGCCGGGGCCCTCGCCGGCGAGCAGGCTGTCGACGCCGGGCTGGTCGTGCAGGTCGGGCGGGACGACGGTGGAGAGGATCTCCGGCTTGACGGCTTCGCCGATCATCTTGACGATCAGTTCGTCCAGCCCGACCGGCACCCCGGGGCGGAGTTGCCGGGCGAGCAGGGTACGCAGCGAGAACGCGTACGACCGGTTGGCGACAAAACCGGCCCGGTGGGCGGCATCCTGCACCGAGTCGTTGAAGAGCAGGGTCTTGCGTTCGGCGGCGTCGAGTTCACCGCCGGTGAAGAGGTGGGTGATGGCGACGGAGGCGAGGGTGGCCAGGCCGGCGCCGAGGTAGCGGATGCCGTGGTCGAGTTCGCAGGAGGGGCAGCGGTCCTTGTCGGCGGCGTCGAGGCTGGAAAGGTCGCCGAGGACGACCACGGACTCGTCGCCGAGTCGGCCGCCCCGGTCCTTGTGCGGGTCGAACGGGCGGACCCGGTGGCCGTACTCGAGAACGAGCAGGCCCCGGTCGCGGTGCTGGATCTCGTCGGCGGTGGCGGCGACGAAGGTCCGGACCCGGCGCTTGTCCCGGCCGACCGACGCCCGGTAGATCCGGTCCGGGTCGGTCTCCAGCTCCTGCGGGTCCTTCTCCGGGGAGAGTGCCGCCCAGCCGGAGCGCCCGCAGTGCCGGCAGTAGACGGCGGGCAGCAGTGGGTGGTTCACGTCCGCGACCACCCGGTCGGCCTCGGGGGCGAACGGGTCGGCGGCCCGCTCCGGCTCGCCGTACCAGCCGAAGGTGACCTCGGGGCCGACGCCGCGCAGCAGCCGGGAGACGGACCGGGCCCAGAGGTGGGTTTCGATGTTGAGCAGCGGTCGGCCGGGGAGGTCCGGGTTCTCGGCCGAGGCGAGCAGGCCGACGAACCGGGCCAGGGCCCGGGCGGTGATCTCGGGCCGGGTTTTCATCGCGCTGCCCCAGCCGGTGGCGTTCTTGCGGGGCAGGACCTCGATGACCTCGTCGAAGGTCCGGGGTGCCGGACCGAGTGCGTCGAGGACCGCCTTGGTCAGCGGGTGCCGGCGCAGCAGCGCGCCGAGCCGGGCCGGGTCGGTCGCGTTCCGGTCGGTCGCGTTCCGGTCGGTCGCGTTCCGGTCGGTCGCGTTCCGGTCGGTCGGGGGCCGGCCGAGCAGGAGGGTGGCGAGCCGGGCGTTCGCCGTGGCCGGGTCGGGGTCGTCGACCGCGGCGAGGGTTTCCGGAGCGGGCAGGGGCAGGCCGAAGTCGGGGTCGGGGATGAACTCGGCGGGTTCGTAGCGGTCCTCGCCGATCAGCGAGTCGGGTGGGAACGGCACCCCGAACACCTGTTCGGCGACCTCGCGGATGGCGGTGCTGCTGTCCCGTCCGGAGCCCTCGCCGAGGGTGGCGGAGGTGGCGACCGGGCAGATCGGCCCGAGCGGTCGCTGCGGGGTGGCGAGCCCGAGGGCGATCGCGAGGCGGCGGAGCAGGATCGCGACGTCGGTGCCCTGGGCGCCGTCGTAGGTGTGGAACTCGTCGAGGACGACGTACGCCGGGGCGGCGTTCTCCCAGAGCGGCAGGTCGTCGGCGCGTTGCAGCAGCAGGTCGAGCATCTTGTAGTTGGTGATCAGGATGTCGGGCGGATTCCGCCGCATTTCCGATCGTTTGGTCAACACCCGGGGATACTCGACCTCGGCCACGTCGCCGATGTAGAGACCGGCGGTGACCTGCTGCAGTTCGGCATTGTCGGCGAGCAGTGCGTTGAGCCGACCGGTCTGGTCGGTGGCGAGCGCGTTCATCGGGTAGAGCAGGATCGCCTTGATGCCCGGCCCGTGCCGCAGGCGGGCCCGCCGGCAGTGGTCGAGGATCGGGATCAGGAACGCCTCGGTCTTGCCGGAGCCGGTGCCGGTGGTGATCAGCGTCGGTTCGGCCGCTCTGTCCAGGGTGGAGAGTCGGGCGAACGCCTTCGCCTGGTGCAGCCAGGGGTTGAAGCCGGCCGGCGCCCAGTCGAGTGTGGAGCGCCAGGCGCCGGGCGCGGGCCGGAACGGGGTACGGATCCGCAGGTACGGCCCCCGGAAGATGCCCTGTTCGGGGTGCGTGAGAAAGGCTTCCAGGCCGCGTCGTACCGGTTCGTCGGTCAGCCCGAACGTGGTGGTCAGGTACTGGGTGAGCGTACGGCGAAGGGTGTCGGCGGCGATCGTCGGCCTCATGAGCAACTCACCGCAGGCATGCTACTCGGACTAAGCCATGATCAATCTGTCGTGAATTTGTCCACGGTAGCCGGACAAACGGCGACAGGTCAGTCCGAGTACGCACACACGTCGAAAACGACGGACCAAACGCCGCGCCGGAAGCTGTCGGCGGCATACGAACCTCCGCGATGGTCACCGGTGGCCCGACCACTTCCGTAGCGGGTCAGGCAGGGGCTTGGCGTGCACAACGGCCAGCTCGCGGTTCGGCCGGGTGAGTGCCGTGTAGAGCGGTCCGTGCCGGCCGAGGTTCTGTGGGAAGTCGGCGGGCTCGACGACCACGACCGCATCAAACTCCAATCCGCGGGCGGTGTCCGGGCGGGCCACCGTCACCTCCCGGCCCGAGTGCCGCCAGGTGTAGGAGCCGCTCTTGACCGTTGCCCAGCCCGCCTGTCGCAGCATGGCCTCCACCGCTTTCGGGTCAGCGGTGATGACGGCGAGCGTGCCCTGTGGATGGGCGGCCTGCAGCCGACCGACGTGGTTGAGCACCACGTCGGGAAGGTCCGACGCCCGGCACTTCTCGACGGTTGGTTCAGGACCCTCCTCCTGGAAGGCCACCACCGCGCGTTCGGTGGCGGGAAGAAGCCGGTTGGCGTACTCGAGGATCGGTCGGGTGGACCGGTAGCCCCGCTTCAGCCGGCGGATCGGCGGATCGGCGTAGGGGATGTCCAGCAGAGGCAGGACCTGTGCCCAGGACGCCGGCGTGTGGTCGGATCGCCGTTGGTTCAGGTCGCCGACGAGCGTCCACGCGCGGGCCTCGTTCATCGAGCCGAGCAGAAACCATTCCAGCGACGTCACGTCCTGGGCTTCGTCGACGATGATGTGTTCGATGCCCACGAGGTCGCGTGGTTTGCCAACCTCCCACTGGATGATGGCGAGCAGTGGGGCGTGTGCCCGCATGTCGAGCGCGTCCCGGGCCGGTCGGAGTCTGTGCAGATAGCTGATCCATTCCGGGTCCCTGGTGAGGGGGTGTTCACTGCTGCCGTTGCGACGCAGGTAGTCGTAGACGTTGTCGCAGTTGACCTTCGTGCCGCTGCTCCGCAGCCGGGTGACCGCCGCCCGTACGAAGAGGCCAAGGTCCTTGTCGACGTCCTGCCAGGAACGGGAGATTCCGCCCCGGAGGGCATGCCCCATGCCGAGGATGCGCAACATCAGCTCGGGCAGCGAGAGAACCAGAACCCGATCCGACCCGCCGGTGAGTCGGTCGACGACCGGCCGTACGTGCTCCGAATAGCCGCTTGTCGGCCCCACGACCAGAACCTTGCCGTCGAGGCTGTTCTCCGGAGGTGTCTCGTCGTTGACGAGGTAGGCCGCCCGGTGGGAAGCGATGATGGTCTTTCCCGTACCGGGTTGGCCTTCGATGATCATACTGTCCATCGCCGGCACGGTGACGAGGTTGTACTGGTCCGGCTGGAGTGTGGCGAGCACGGGGGCGAGACTCTTTGTGCGTGGCGCGGCGAGCCGCGCGCGCAGCAGTGCCTCCGCGCGTGTGGTCGGCGCGGCGGGCGGCCCGACCCGGGAGGCCGGGGACGGGGCGGGCGTTTCGGGTCGTACGGCCGGAGGCGCGGGTTGGGCGGGCGGCGGCGTGGGAACTGTGCCGGCAGCCGGCATGAACACCAACGGTGGCGCCTCGGGCTGCCGCCCCACCGGGGGTCTGGAGCTGACGACCGGAGTCTGCTCCGCTGGCTTCTGCGGTGTCGTCGGCTCCCGCGACGGGGACCGTGCTGGTGACTGTGCCGCCAGCCGAGGTGCTGTCGGTGGGCTCAGGGTGTTCCGACGCTTCGGCGCGGCGGGCACGGTGAGTTCGCGCTTCAGGAAGGGCTGTGCCGGCACGTCGTCGGCCACCTGCTCGTCGTGGAAGGCGACGATGTCCTCGCCTCGGTGCTCGAAGGCGCGGATGACCGCGACCTCCTCGCAGAACTCGTGGTGACGTGACCCGCGAAAGAACGTGCAGGCGACGGGGGCGGCCCAGCTGAAGACGTGGACGCCGTCGAGTTTGGCGTAGGTTTCGCCGATGTAGAAGTCGTTACCTCCGGCGAACAGGTCCGGATGGGGCTGGCGGAGGGCCACGCGGCCGACGAGAGCGCCGAACGGCATGACGGAGTTCTGTGGTAGCCCGGTTCCGGTCCAGAAGTTGTTGCGTGGTCCCTGATGGGTGACGGGCTGACTCGCCCTGTCACGGACCACCCGGCGGTAACGCCGCTGCGCGGTCCTCTCGTCTTCGAGGTCGAGTTGCGTCCTATTCAACATGCTCCGTCCCGTGAGTGATCGTGACAACGCATGCGGCGAGCGGTTCCAGCCGGATCTCGGGTTGGCCCGCGGTACGGATGCTCTCCAGCAGTGCGATGAACCTTTCCTTCGCGCGGCGTTCCTGGCTCTTGAACAGCTCGATGCTCCTGGGCCCACGGCCGCGTGACCGTGCGGTCTCCATGCGCTTACGGATGGCCGCGAGCTTGCGTTCGTGCTGCGCGCTGACGGTGAGGATCCGCGCCTCCTGCAGCGCCTCGAACTCGCCGTCGCGGCGTCCCTGCTCCGTTATGTGCCGCAAGTGCAGGCGGTCCATCGCGCGCTCGGCGAGCGTGGGAAGCCGGCTGATGCTGGGCATCGGCTCGTCGACGAGTCTGCCCTCCGCCAGGGCGGCCAGCAGCGCGTCCACCGGTCCGTCGCCGGCGTCTCGCCCGGTCGCGGTGACGGCGGCGCCCCAGATCTCGTCACCACGCGGGGACGCCGTCGCCGCTGTGGCGAGGACAACAACGTAGCTGCCGGGCGCGACCTCGTCCGGAGCGCCCGAGATCCGCAACGACGCGAATCGCGCCTGCCGGTGTCCGGGGATCGCGGCCGCCGCCATGGTGAGCGGGCTTGTCGCGGTGAGCAGGGTGCCGCCGTGGGTACGGGCGTGCTCCTGTTCGAGGACGAGCGTTACCGGTAGTTCGTGGCGTAGTTGCGCGGAGATCGACCGGATCTCGGTGCGGGAGCGCTGCGCGGACCGGGCGAGATCGTCAACGCGGCCGGCCATGGCCGCGTTGCCCCGCAACTCCAGGGTGAGCCCGTCCGGCGCGACTCTCACACCCGTCGCCCCGTCGGTGCGCGCCCAGTCGTCGAGCAGCAACGCGAGTTCGCGCTGCCCGATGTAGCGGCCCGTCCGGACCAGGTCGTCCTCGAGTCCGGTGACGTCGACGTCGTTGCTCACCAGCAGCGCGCTCGACGCGTCGGAGACGTCCCGGAGGCCGGCGCGCTGTTCCTCGATCGCGGTCAGCGCCTCGTGCAGCTTCTGTTCGCGCTGTTCCGGGGTGAGCGTGAAGTCGAACCCGGCCTGCAGCACCTTCGGCGCGTACGCGGAGATGATCGGCTCCAGCGCGCCGATGGAGGACTCGAAGATCCGGATGCGGTCCAGGAGGCGGGCAAGGATGCGCTCGTCGATGGTGGCCTCGTTGACGAAGTTGACAACGAGGATGGTTTCCTCTTTCTGGCCGATCCGGTCGATACGGCCGATACGCTGCTCGACCTCCATCGGGTTCCACGGCAGGTCGTAGTTGATCACCGCCGAGCAGAACTCGAAGTCGAGACCCTCGCTGGCGACGCGGTTGGCGAGTACGAAGTCGTAGCCGCCGGCACGGAAGTCCGCCATGATCTGGCGGCGTGTCTCGCGGCTGACCCCGCCGTGCATGACCGCGACCTTGAACTCCATACCGAGCCGGTCGGCGAGGTACGCCAGGGTCGGGCGGGAGTGCGTGAACAGCAGGGCGCGACGCTCCTGCCGGTGCAGTCGCCGCAGCACCCTCCTGAGCAGGTCGAGCTTGGTGTCGACGTGCTCGGGCAGGGCCTCGGCCGCCTTGACGAGCTCGGGATGCGGGTCGAGTCGGTAGGCGCGCGAGTCGGAGTCGGCGTCGGTGACGTCGCCGAAGCCGTCCGGGTCGAGCACCGCGTACCGGGCCATCGGCAGGCACGCGCTGGCCAGTCGCAGCGGCATCTGCATCGCGAAGTGGAGCGGGGAGTTCATCGCGGCGGCCCGGTCCCGGCACCAGCGGAGGTACTCCTGGTAGAGGACCGACTCGGCGGGGTTCCAGGTGACCTCCTGCCGGTCCTCGGTACGCGTGGCCTTGCGGTCGTCGACCTCCACCTTTTTGGTCCGGGTGATGACGGTGGAGAGCGTGTTCAGGGTGGCCAGGTAACGCTTGGCGTCGACGATGTCGCGGGGGCCCAGCTCGTCCCTGTCCAGCAGGTCACGCAGCAGCGCGAAGTCCGGCCGGCGCATGAGCGCCGCGCCGAACGACGTGTCCTTGAGTCCGTTGAGCTGGCGGAGCAGTTCTCGGCCCCGGACCCCCTTGTCGACGAGCCGCGCCGTGACGGCGTTGATGACCCGGTTCGGCTCCAGCCGTAGCTGTAGGTCCGCCATGCTCCCGTAGTCCTCGGGCGCGAGCAGTTCGAGCAGGTTGAGGAGGTCCTGCTCGCCGAGGTTGATCGGCGTCGCGGTGAGGAAGACCAGGTTCGCGGCCCACTCCGCCAGCTCCGTACCCAGGGCGTAGCTCTTGGTGTCCTGGTTGCGCATGGCGTGTGCCTCGTCGACGATCACCAGGTCGAACTCGGGAGGCACGGCGCGCAATTCGTCCAGCCCGTCCCAGGTGCGCAGGCGTTCGAGGCTGCAGATGTAGGCCTGCCGGCTGGGCAGCCGGTTCTGCTGGTGGCGGGTGAGGAAGGACTTCAGGCTGGTGTTGTCGAGTTCCGTGAGTTCGAACTCGAAGCGGTCCTCCATCTCCTCCTTCCACTTGCCCAACAGGCTGGACGGACACACGACCAGGACCCGGTCGGCCTCGCCACGGGCCTCCAGTTCGGTCCAGATGAGGCCGGCCTCGATGGTCTTGCCCAGGCCCACCTCGTCGGCGATGAGCAGCCTCGCCTTGCCGGTCTGCAGCAGCTTCAACACCGGCTTGAACTGGTAGGGCCGGAAGGTCGTCCGCGTGGCCCGGAACGAGTAGAGCGTGTTGGCGAACTTGCCCAGCAGCTTGGCGCGGGTCAGGGTCGCACCGAACCGGCTCGCCGGGGTCGGCTCGCGCGTCACCCACGTCGGCGGTGCGTCGATCTCCGGGCGCGGACGCAACCGCGACTCCACGACGTCCTGCTGGCGACCTTCGACCATCACGGAGTAGGACCAGTGCTCGCGAAGGAACTTGCGGTCGCGCACCACCACGTCCACCCCGCCGGGATAGGTGACCGCGGCCTCGTTGACGGCGAACGCCGGGGACGGCACCTGCTCGGCCCTGCCCCACAGTTCCTCAGCCCATTCCCAGGCGGCGAGCAACGGGTGGTCGGCGTCGAGGCCGTACGGCGACTCCACCATGGCCCCACCCGGTGGTGCGCCGACCGCGACCTGCAGGATGATCGGGCCGTCGTCGACCCCCTGGAACCAGTAGATGCCCTCCGGGAGGTCAACCTCGGGCTGCCACAGCACCCGGCACGTGCTCACCTGGTCGGCGAGCAACCGTACGGGGGTGTCCAGGACGAGGGCTCGCTCGAACCGTCCCCGGTCGAACGCGACATCGGTCCGCTCGTGGTCGGGGAAGTAGCCGAACGTGACATCGTGGGTTGAAGGGCTGGGAGTCACTGCGCACGCGCTCCTTGCCGTCCCGCCGGATAGCAGCTGACGGGATCCGGGGTGGAACCTATTGGTCGTCGCGGAGTTTATTTATCCACATGCCACCGGACCTGGGGCGAACAGCCCAATGTGAATGGACGTTACGGCGGCTCCACGCCGGCTAACGGTTCTGAGGACTTCCCGGCCCATGCCTCAGTAGAAGCCGCCAACCGATGGCCTGACCACAGGCGGGTGACCCGCTCGCCGAGCCTTTGCCGGGAGGTCGTCTGCGGGGAGCCGCCGTGCGGCCATCGGACCGAAAACGCTGGTCGGACAGGGTTTCCCGGCTCGACGGGTACCGGCCTGGTTGCGAGAGTCGTCTATAAATGCGTCTGTACTGCCGCACCGGAGGCCGAGGCCCTGGCGACGTGAGGAGCATCCGCGTGGCTGAGGACGAGTCGGACGCCCGGAAGAAGTTCGCCGTCGGCCTCGGTGCGGTTGCCGCCGCCATCAGTGTGCTCACGTTCCTCGGCTGGGACGACGAACTCAAGCAGGCACTTCCGATCGCCGACCGGTCGACGACCGCGCCCGCCGTACCCAGCAGGCAGGCCGTCGTCACTCCGCCGGCTGTCACCCGCCCGGATCCTCAGCCGACCCGGCCGCGACCCCGGCCCACCCCGGAGGAGACCACCCCTGATCCGGAGGACGTCCGCCGGGCGTACGTCAGGCAGGCGGACGAAGCCTGCCTGACGGCCGTTGAGGCACGTCCGGGCCCGGTCAGCGTGCTCAACTACGAGTGGATGATGGACGTGGCCGCGGCACGTGAGCGGATGCTGGCTGACTGGCAGACGGTGTCGGTCCAGCCGTCGGGCGGGTCGAACGTCAACCGGGTGCGGGAGATGTGGCAGGACTTCCACGAGGCGACCACGTACTGGCGCTACATGGCCAACAACCTGCTGGCCCGCAACAAGGACGGGTACAACGCCGAGCTGCGCCGCTTCCAGTACGCGAACACCTCGTTCCTCCAGCGGGCGAACCGGTACGGCTTCCGGGTGTGCAACTTCCAGTGGCCGACGGCGGCTCCGGCGCGCTGAACCCGGACGCGGAGCGCCCCTGCACGACGCACCACCCCACCTGGCAATTCGCCACGCTACTGCGCAGCGTCTTCATGCACCATGGCGTTCAACGGCGGGTCTCGGCCACCGTTTGGGCGGAGGCATGCCACGATGCGGGAAAGCTCAACCGACCGGGGCGCGTCCGGCGGCTAGTCGGGCGAGCACGTCGATGGCGTTTCGGGCCGAGTAGTTCGACAGCCAGGTGCTTACCGCGAACGTGCTGCGATCCGCTTCCTGCTGATCCGGTGGGCGTAGCGTGGTGGGAAGGTCCTTTACCCGGACGACCACCGTCCAGGGGCCGCCCGAGAGGCCCATACGACTGGTCTGGATCGCGAAGATGGACTCGACATGGCTCCAGGGCACCCGGATCGCGAAGGCGTCCGTGCCGGTGCGACTCCGTGCCCGCACCCAGATTCCGCCCGGATCAGCGGCGAGCCAGACTCCGGTCACCTTCGGTACAACGCGGAGGATGGCGAAGAGGACCACGGTCAGGAATGGAAGCACGAACACCAGCAGGGTCCATGGCACCCCAGACGGGGCCACGGCCGGGACGCACAGCGGCGACAGGACGCCCAGCCACACGACCGGCTGCAGGGCCAGTACCCACACGAGCGCCCTGCGGCGTAGGACGAACGGTTGCCCCTCGTCGGGGATGCTCGGCGCGCTCCGAATGATCTGGTCGTCAGGCACCGAACATCTCACGGGACAGTCGGCCGAGCGCTGCCGGGCCGTCGCGGCCGTTCAGAGCAGCAGGATCAACAGTCAGACCAGTGATCCGTTGGTACTCCGACTGGGCGGTCCGACCGAACTCGGCCTGCGCCTCGGCGATGAGTGAGAGGACCGTCTGGGCGATGGCGCGGCCGTCACCCCGGCGGAGCGCCGAGTCGGCGATGTGGAGATCCAGTACTGCACGATCGGGGCCGATCGTGACCTCGACCAGGCGGTCGTCGCTCTGTCGCGTCACCCGTAGCCGAGCCACGGCGTCACCGGCCTCCAGGATGCGAGCCCGGGTTTCCTCGAAGGCGTTCACCATCTCGTCGAGCCGGGCAGCGAGGTCCTCGCGCACAACTTCTCCTAGCTGTAGGGATCCGCGGTCTTCGGGGTCCAGCCCCACGCACGACCGTCAATGCTGGGCAGTGCGTCGACTGGTGAGTTGGAGTTGCGGCCGACACCGTCGAGCGAGCTCTCATGCTTGGCGAGCAGCGCGACACGGGGTCTCGCCATCGACAGGTAGGTGATGACTCCGGAGGCGAGTCCGCCGATCAACCCGAGCAACGACACGATGATGTTGCCGGCTCCGACCAGGCTCACCACGCTCAGAATCAGGCCGACGGCGGTCAGCACCGCACCCACCATCTCCAGCCAGGTGAGTTCGATACCGTCCGCCACCATCACGAGAGCGGCACCGACGATCGGGAGGCTGTCGGCCTCCTGGTGCAGCGCCGCTCTGACCTCGCCGAGGTAGCGTTCGTACGCCTCGCTCGCGCTGCCCTGCCAACGGTTTTCAACCGTACGGAGAAACTCGTCCACCAACTGCTCGGCATGGACGTTCACGCCGGTGAGGTTGGCGAGGAGGTAGGACTCGTGCCCCACACCTCGGTTGCGGCACGCCGGAATTCGTCCGTGTCGACAAACTGCTGAAAGTCCTTGAGCATCTTGATCGGATCGTCGACGCCGACCAGTCGGGCGACTCCGCTGAGGACGTAGGCCGCCTCCGGGATTGCGAGAGTCATCGGCCGACCGCCCCGGTCCGGCCGGCAGCGCCCCGGTCACTGCTGTCGTACTCGTCAGCCGCCTCACCGAGCAGGCGACCGGCTTCCCTGATCGCGTCCCGGATGCGGCGCAGTCGCCACTCCGTCCCAGACTGCGCATCCCCATAGGCATCTCTGAAGGCTCGAAGTTCCTCGGCCATCAAGTGAAGCCAGCCGGTACGACTGCTGAATGCGTCGATCGGGATCGTCGCCGGCCCTCCGATGGAAAACCGCTCCTGTAGCGGCTTGAGTTCCTCTGCGACCTGATCCAGGTGGACCGCATACTTCCGCAGGACGTCCGTATCAGTGACAAATGCCTCTGGCTTCGCCGTCTCGGGCCCCTCCCCCGCTATCCCACACCCGACGATAGTAGTCAATTTATAGATCATCTGGGCTCCCGATTCTCAGCCTGTCTCACGCCTCAACCCTTGGCTGGTCGGAAAGATCGTCGCCGCGGGCAGGGCCGCTGCAGGCCGGGCCTGCCGCGATCCGGGAGTGGCCGTTGGCAGCCAGGCAGGCGGCATGTGCCGTACGCGCAAGGGGTTGACCCGTTGAAGATCGAACCCGACGATGGGTGCCCGACCACAGAGAGGCGCTGAAATGCGACGGGTGGCAATGTGGTTCGTGTCGATGGCTCTGCTTTCGGGAGCCGTTGCGTGCGGGGGCGGTGAGCCGGAAACCTCCGGCTCGTCCGCCAGCCCGTCCGCGGCGGCGGTCCCGGGGCCGGGGCAGCACGAGTTGACGTTGGACCATGGCGGCGTTACCCGCAGATACCGGGTACACGCACCGCCGAGTTACCGGGCGGACCAGCCGACGCCGCTGGTGATAGCCCTGCACCAGTACCCCGGCAGCGGCCAGGGCCTGAGCCAGGCGATCGGCCTGGACGAGGTGGCCGCCCGGGAGAATTTCCTGGTCGCCTACCCGGACGGCGTCAACCGCGGCTTCAACGCACTGGTCTGCTGCGGCACGGCCGACGACGTCGGCTTCCTGTCGGCGCTGACCGAGCACATGGTCACGACCTGGCGGGTCGACCCGGACCGGGTCTTTCTGACCGGCATCTCCAACGGCGGCGACCTGAGCTTCCGGGCGGCGGTGGAGGCCACCGGACGGTTCGCCGCGATCGGGGTGGCCAGCGGCGGCTTCATCGGCGAGCGCGCGGCCGCGGCCGACTACGCGCCCAAGAGTCCGGTCTCGGTGATCACGTTCATCGGCGGCCGGGACGGGTACGCCGACGATTTCAAGGACGGAATCCAGGCCTGGCAGAAGCGGCTCAAGTGCCGCCCGGTGCAGCCGGCGCCGGCCGCGCCCAGCGCGTCGATCTCACTCAGCCGGGCACGGTGTGGCGATGGCAGCGACGTCGAGGTCTACGAGGTGGCGGAGATGGGGCATGCCTGGCCCGGCGCCCGCAGTGGCAGCATCGCGGCGCCCGACGCCGGGATCATGGCCACCGAGCTGATCTGGCAGTTCTTCGCCGCGCATCCCCGACAGCGCTGACCCGTCGCCGATCGGCCCGATCACAAGGCGTCAGGCGCGGGGCAACGCCACGTGCGGGTCCGTGTTAGGACTGTTCCGTGAACCGGACTGCATACCGACTCGCCGTGGTACTCGTCGCGATGGCAATGGTCAGCGCGCCTCAGCCGGCTATGGCTGACAGCGCCACGGCGACGGTGTACGCCGGCACCGGCGAGCCGGGCTACTCCGGTGATGGCGGCCCCGCCGTTGCCGCAGCGCTGAACAGGCCGGGCGGGATTACGGTCGGGCCGGACGGAGTCGTTTATGTGGCTGACACGGAGAACTGGGTCGTCAGGGCGATATCCACGGACGGCGTGATCCGTACGGTCGCGGGCCGGGGACGGTCAGAAGCGAACACACCGGAAACACCGGTGCGGGCGAACGCTGCCGTCCCCGGATCCGGGGTCACCCTGCGCTACCCGCTCAGTGTGGATGTCGACGCGGCCGGCACCGTCTATATCGGAGACAACGGGAACGCTCGCATCCTCTCGCTGTCGCAGGGTGGCGATGTCACCCTGGTGGCGGGAGGTAACGGCGCCGGGTTCTCCGGCGACGGTGGGCCGGCGGTCGAGGCGCGGCTTCGGGACGTCGCCGGCATCGACGTCGAAAGCGACGGCGCCCTGGTCTTCGGCGACCTGCGGAACTACCGGATTCGACGCGTCGACGCCAACGGCCTCATCAACACCGTCATCGGCAGTGGTGACGTCGGACTGGTGGCGGGGGGTGAGGCCGGGGCGTTCACCTTCCCCTACGCACCGATCTCCACGGCGGCCGGCCCTGCCGGGGACCGGTGGGTGGCGAGCACCCTGCTGTATGCCCTGTCCGGCTCGCGGATGCGCGCGGTGGTCCGGGACGGTGACGGCCGCTGGTCCTACTCCGAGTCGCAGAGCGCCTCGATCCCTACCGGCGCCTGGCTGGGCAACCTCTACGTGGCCGCCACCAAGAACGCGGTCTACCTGTCGGCCGACGACGGGCTGTACCGGCTGTATCCGGACGGCGGCGTGGAGACCCTGATCGCCAATCCGCCGTTCGTCGGTCCCCTGACCATGCTGGACGACAAAACCGGCTACCTGACAGATCCTCGGCTGAACAAGGTGTACCGGCTGGATCTTCCGGGGCTGTCTGACGCGGATCCGATCGGCGGTGGTGAGTGGTGGCGGCAGTGGTGGGCGCTGGCGATCGCGGTCGGGCTCACGATCGCCGTGGCGCTCGTGGTGACGGTGGTCGCGGCACGCCGCCGCAGGTCATAGCCGAGTCGCTCGGCGCAAGCTTCCTTGGGCGGTCAGGATGCCCGGCCGCAACACTTCTTGTACTTCGTCCCTGATCCGCACCAGCAGGAGGCGTTGCGCGGCGGCGGCCAGGCGATCACGTCCTGCCCGGTGATCGTTTTGCTGTACCGGCTCTTCACCGCCGAGTCGAGCGGTGACTCTCCGAGCCGCTCCGCGAACTCGCAGAGCCCCGCCACGGTAGCGGGAACCACCCGGATCGACGGCACGCCCTGGGCGGCCAGCCCTCGCCAGCGGCGCTCGGTCGCCGTGTAGTACTCCTCGTCGGTTGCGTCGTAGGCGTCCGGCCACCGCCGGCATGCCTCGGCCCGCTCCGCGCGCTGGAAGACCAACATCCGGACCTGGCGCGGCACCCGGCCGGACGCCACCGCGTCGCTCACGTCGGCTACGTCGAAGACGTTGTCCCGTGGGTCGGGCGGGCCCAGGGTACGGTCTCTTTGCCGGTTGGCACCGACAACGATTTCGTCCGTCGCGTCCGGTGGCAGTCCCAGCTGTTGCCGGACCTGCATGCGCCCACGGAGCGTGATCAGCGACGGCCACAGCCAGCCGTCCGGTCCCCCCAGCTTCGCCAGCTCATCGGCGGACAGCCGGGCGACCGTGCGGTCGTACCACCGTAGTGCTCCTTCGAGATCCTCACGCTCGGCGAGCAACTCGGCGGCCAGGGCGCAGTGTCCGTCGTGCAGGGCGGCGTCGTGGGCCAGCCGGTCCAGCTCGGCGTACGCCTCATCGGCAGCGTCCTCGGCGAACCGGTCCTCGGCGAGCTGCAGCCGGGCGTAACAGCCGTCCTCGCCACCGTCGACGATCAGCCGCCGCAGCGCGGCGTCCGCCCGATCCGGCCGACCCGCCTCGCGCCACGCCCTGGCCGCCTCCAGCAGGATCTCGCCACGCTCGTCTGGATATTCCTCCGCCTCGGCCTCAAGCGCCTCGGCCTCATTCATCGCACGCAGAGCCACGCCGACGAACCTACCCCTGTCGCCCGCCTAGCAAGCGCACGCCACGTCCGTCCGGTCGTCAGGCGCGGGAACGCGATGGTTTCGGCTTTGCCGGGACAGACCAGCCCAGACCCGGAAGCCAGAGCGTGCAGAGCGGGTGTGGTTGGCCGCGAAGCCGCTCCGGGCGTACTAGCGTCAGGGGCGTGACGAGTCCTGGTGCGAGGTACGAGCCGCTGACGGTGGCGCGGCTCGGCGCCCTGTTTGTCGGAGCCGACGAGACGCAACGCTGGCGGTTGGTGGCGGAGTTCCTCGAGGAGTACCGCTGGGAACCGCCGGAGAAGCGTGGTGGTCTGCTGGACGAGGAGCCCGCCCCAACCGGTGACGAACACTGGGATGTGTTCCTCGCGGCGTTGACAGAGCACCTGGCGGCAAAGGACGGGCGTGGCGCACCGTCATGGGTTGAGACACGCTCGCTGCGGCGGTTCTGGTTCCCGTTCAACACCCGTGCGGCGCGGGTCGACGCGGTGGTCCACGCCCCGGCGGCGTTCCGACGACGTGGGGTGTTTGTCGCAGCTCAGGAGTTGAACGTCGCGTGAGCGCTGACGATCCGCTGTTGGACCGTGCCGCGATCGAGGAAGCCTTCCGGCGGCTCGGCAATCGACTACAGAGGCGAGGCGTGGTCGCTGACCTCTATGTCTTCGGTGGAGCGGCCATGCCCTGGCCTATGAGGCACGCCGGGCGACGGCTCGTCCCGGGCGTGACCCGTCGGAGAGGATCGGTCACCACCGCTCGGCGAATCCGCCGAGTTCGTCGAGTTCTTGACGGGTCATACCCGTCAAGAGGGCAACAGACGCGGTGACCGAGCCATCGAGCTGCCGGAGCGTACGGCGGACTTCCGCCTGTAGTTCCGAGCGATGATCCTCGACGTACTCGCATGGCGACCTTGGATCAACAGCGGTGGGGGTTGAACGGTGATCACCATATGGCTGGGCGGTCAGCGGCCAAGGAATCAGATTGTCATGCGGCCCACTGCATAGATATGCTCGGGGCATGATGATGCCGCCACCGGAGGAGCCCGGCGCGACGGGCTCGCCGTGCGACCTGCGGGTGTGCTTCTTCGGTGACTCGTTCACGGCGGGGGTTGGCGATCCGTCCGGTGTGGGCTGGGTGGGGCACGTGGCCGCTGCCGCCCGTGCGCAAGGCCATGATCTGACCGTCTACAACATGGGGGTTCGCCGGGACACATCCCTGGACGTGGCCCAACGTTGGCTTCCTGAAGCCCGTGTCCGCCTCAAGGACGGGCAGGCTTTCGGGGTCGTGTTCGCGTTGGGGACCAACGACGTGGACATGCAGCTCGGCCAGGTTCGTGTCCCGCCGGGCCGATCGCTCGCGCTGCTTGCCGCGATGCTCGATGACGCCCACGCCGCACGGTGGCACACGCTTGTCGTTGGGCCGCCGCCGGTGCTGGACCGGCAGGCAAGCAAACGGGCTGCCGATCTCGCCGCCGCGATGGCGCAGGTGTGCACCACCCGAAGCGTGCCGTTCGTCGATGTCACGGCGCTCTCAGCGGACCCGGTCTGGAGCCAGGAGATCGCTGCGGGTGATGCCTATCATCCGTTCGCGGCTGGTTATGCCCGCCTCGCCGCCCTGGTAGAGCCGGTTCTCCTGCGGTGGCTGGCCGGCATGCCAGCCGACCTGATGAAACCAACTGACCCACCACAATTGCTCCCAAGGTCGTAAGGCCGGGTCGACTCGCCTGGTGAGCGATGGCTGGGTGCCCACCTAGCTGAGTCAACTGTCAGAGCCCGAGGGCGCCGACGGCGGCGGGGAGGGTCGGCGCGGTGGCGAGTTGGCGTACGCAGTCGCGGTCGCGGAGCCACACCTGGCAGGTCGTACCGGTGTAGTGGACGGCGACGGGCTGCCCGGCGTGGTGGCGGGCGAGCCGGCGCAGGAACGGTACGGGGTCGTCGACCTCGATCGGGGTCGGGGTCTGCGGCACCGGGATCGACTGCTCCGGGTCGGCGGGGACGTTGCCGGCGATGGCCAGGTCGAGGTAGTCGAGGCAGAAGGCGGTCGCGGCCTCCGGGGTGGGTCGGCCCGGCGGGTCGGCCGGGGCGGGTTCCCGGCCGGCGCAGTCTATGGTGACGTCCCAGCTCTCCCCCTGGACGAGTCGGAGGTCTCCGGCGTTCGGCGCGTGGTCGGCGACGGTGACGGTGATCCCCAGCCGCAGTCCGAGGACGAGCCGGACAACGTCGGCCAGCGGCGGTACGTCGGGTCGGCGGGCCAGCAGGAACAACCGGGCACCGGGCCGGCTCCGGGCGGCGTGCGTGACGTACTCGGTGAGCGGGTCGGCGCCGAGGTGGTGCAGGGTGACGGTGCCGTACCGCAGATCCTGGTCGAGCTGTCCGCGGCCGTCGAGTTCGACCAGGTCTTCGGGGCGGATGTCGAAGGTGTCGGCCCAGCCGCCGAGCCGGAACTGCCCGGGGAGCTGGTGCAGGGGTTTGCCGCCGGGGTGGGTCGCCACGTGCGGCGCCGGCACCTGTTCGCCGGAGCGCCACAGCTCCTCCCCCGCTGGCCGGGCCTGGCCGGCAGCCTTGTCGAGGCGCCAGAGGCGTACGCCGGTCCGCCAGCCGGGGCCGCCGGCCGACCAGGTCAGGTGGACGACCCGGCCGGCCAGGTCGGTGATCGTGACCGTCACGTCCCGGTGGATGCGCCGGGTGCCGCCGCAGGTGAAGCAGCGCATCAGTGACGGGCTGCGGCCGGAGCCGGCGCAGCGGACACAGTCGGGGTCGGGGCGGTCGCCGAAGAGTCGACAGTCGCAGTGCTGGAGTCGGCTGTTCGGGTCGCAGTCGGGGCAGTCGACGTACTCGATGGGTGGGCCGAGCCACGACGGGGCCGGCGGCTGCCAGCCGCGTCGCAGCAGGGTGGTGTGCCGGCTGAGGATCTGGCCGGTCGACTGTTCGCTGAGGGTTTCGAGGGTGCCGGCGTCGCGGAGGCTGGTGTGCCACCAGCCGCCGTCGCGCCAGATCGCCTGGGCGCCGGGGTTCTCGGCACCGGTGGTGAGGTCGACGCAGTCGGCGAGGATCCGCCGTTCGAGCTGGTCCAGGTCGATGGTCGGCGGTTCGGCCGGCGGCGGTCCGCTGGGGGTCAGCTGGTGGGCGGCGACGGTCCGGCCGCGTTCGTCCAGGCCGTAGCAGGCGTCATGATCGCTGGTGGTGGTGATCGCGGTGGCGAGGTCGGCGGCGTAGCCCCGGGGTTCGGCCGGGACCGGCCCGCCTGGCAGCTCGTAGCGGAGCGACCAGGTCAGGCCGGCGCCGTACGGTTGCCGCCGGACCTCCACCACCAGGTCGAGGCAGAGCAGGTCGGCGAGCCGGCACCGTCGGCCGAGGTCGGCGGCCGGGTCGGGCGGCGGCGGGACGGCGGTACGACCAAGGTAGAGCCGCCACGCGTCGCTGCTCTGCCACGCGATCGCCTGCGCTTCCAGCACCTTCCGGTGTGATGCGGTGTGCTCGGGTCGCCAGCCGGGCGGCAGCGGGATCAGCGGCCCGTCCGTCGAGTGGGGCTCTCGGACGTCGGTCCACGAGCCGGCGCCGACGGTGGCGGCCAGCTCGTGCAGCAGCGGCGCGAGCGGCAGACACCAGCTCTTGTCGCCGTCGTCGGGCCACGGCTCCGGTCGCACCACCCCGGGTACGACACTCGCCGAGGCGACCGCCCCGGTGTCAACATTGACCATGGTGAGGACACGCTGGGCGCGGCGCCGCCCGGTCTGCCCACAGTCGTGACAGGGCCGGCCGACGGTGCCGACCCCGTCACATTCGAGACAGTCGTGGTAGGGCTCCCCCGGCTGCCAGTCGTCGGCGTCGACCAGCAGCCGGTTGCCACCGTAGGTGCAGGAGCAGCGCACCAGGGTGAAGGAGAGCCCGTCACACGAGCGGCACAACACCACGTGCGGCCCGGCCGGTACCGTCCCGGTCACCGGACCACCTCCACGCTCGCGCACGGCACGTCGTGCTCGGCGCGGAGCACACAGCGCCGGCCGCCGCCGAGCAGCCGGTCACAGAAGAGCCGGGACTGCACGCCCTGGGCGTCCTCGGCGGAGACGGTCGCCTCGGCCGCGTCGACCTGCGGCAACCGGTCGAGAGTCCGGGCCAGCGTCCGCCCGAACTGCCGGGCCGCGTCCGGGTCCGGCGCGGTGAAGGGCACGTGTACGACGTACCGCTCGGCCATCAGCGCCCCGCCAGCTCGTGGGCGTTCGGCGTGTGCCGCGACTGCCAGCGGCGCAACGCGTCCTTGATCCGGGCATTCTGTTCGCGCAGGCTCGCCACCTCGGTGTACGCCCGCGCCAGGTCCCCGGCCACCTGGTCGAGGAAAACCGTCACCTCGCCGGGGTCAACTCCCCGCCGCCCGAAACGGACCGGGGTGAACCGGCGCGTCCGGACCTGCGACGGCCACAACGGCCGGTACGCCGCCGACCGGTACGACGTCGGCCGGGGCTCCGGCCCGAGCAGCCGCTGTAACGGCTCCCGATCCCGCCGGAACACCCGGCGGAGCAGAGTACGCACAACCTCACCAACCCTTCGACAACGTGCAGGACATGGATGGGCGGCCCCGGCCCGACCGAGGGGCGTGCTCCGGACCAGGGCCACCCCGCCCCACCACCGCAGCCCTTCAACGGCCGTACGACAGCAGGGCGTGACCAGGGGCCGGGACGGCCAACGCGTACAGCCGACCGTCCCGACCGGGAGGTGAACGCCCCGCGTGCCATGCAAGGAGCGCTCGGGAGTGAACCTAGGCGCAGTGGGCGCCTATGTCAACGAAAGCTTGTCGGGATCTCGCTCTTCGTGATCAAATCGGGGTGCCATGCAAGGAGTGCCCCATGCCCACACAGCCGGACTACGTTCGGATCTCAAACGCATATGCGTCCGCCATCGTTGAAGGGAAGTTGAAGCCTGGAGACAAGCTGCCCTCGATCGCAGAGATGACGCAGCGCTACAGCGTCGGCGCGACGACCATCAAGATGGTGCTCGTACGCCTCGAAGCCCGACGCCTCGTACGGCGCCACCAGGGCAAGGGCACCTTCGTGGAGCCGCGCGAGAAGTGGCTGCTCCCCGAGGATGACGACGAGCCCGTCATCGAGATCTAGCATCTGCCCCTCGCGACCGCCTCGTATTGATCCTGCGCACACCATCTCGCGGGCGCCTCATGAACAATCTGCGAACGACGACGGCTGTCGCCGCACACATGGAAGGCATGCAGGGTTCTGAACAACCCGTCCATGCCACCACAGCTATGCATGGGCATGTATCGCCGGGAGAAGTTGCGTAAGCTGCTGCAGACCTACACGTTCGGCGATCCGCCGAAATGTTGGATGGGGGAGGACATGAGCGCGGCACAGATCATCGCGCAGTTGCAGGCGGCGTTACGGAAGCTGGAGGAGGCGGAGCACCACATCGGTTCCGCAGGGAAGGCTGCGTCTGAGGCACGGCACCTCGCAGCGGGCGCTCTAGAGGGCAGCTCGGGGCAACTTGTCGCCCAGCTGGACCAGTTGATTCAGACACTGGGCCAGGTGTCACAGATGCCGGCGAAGACGAAGGAGCAGGTGCACATGACCATCACGAGGACTCAAGCCCTGGGAAACTAGACGGGGGCGACGGCGGCGAGATAGGCCAGTCGCCCCCGACTAAACAGGCGCCCGCCCCCAATGCCACGGCACCCTCGAGGTCTCGACGTGACGCCGATGCAAGCAAGCAGGGAAGAGCGCGACCGCGCGAGATGATGAGCCCAGAAGCACTCAGCTTCAGCGCAGCTACGGCCGCTGCTTTCTGGGCTGGGCTTTCGGAATTCATGCCTGTCGCACTCAAGGCAATCGTTGGATCAGTGCTGGCAACCATGGCGGCCGGCGGCGCTGGCAGAGCATGGCTTGACAAACGAGAAGAGCGGAAGAAGAAGAATGAAGATCAGTAGCCGGGTCGAACCCTTGGTGCGGGACGCGCTGGACGCAGCCGTCAAGCGGGACTTCGCGAAACTCGATGCAGCGCTGAAGGCATTCCCGGATGACCAGACGACGCAGCAGGGCGTCGAACTCGCCCTAGCCGTGACGGTGTACGTCCTGCACGACATCCATCAGGGTAAGCCAAGCGAGGCTGAGACCCGCAGCGTCGCCGAAGAAATCGCTCGGGCCGAGGCATGGGCCCAGCCCACGGCAGAGGAGACTTCCGAGTTCCTGCTCAAGCTGGTAAGCGGTCAACCGTTCGCGCCATCGGTGCCATCGGAGAACGTGTTCATCCTGGCATTCGTGTCCGCCGCCAACCTTCTATCCTCCTGCCGCCGAGATGACGAGGAGTGGTGGAACTACCTTGACCGGGCGGAAGCAGCTATCGAAGCCGCCTGACTTCTACTGTTGCAGCGGTTCACGCCTTGCCGGCTCGAAGACGCCATTACCGTTACCTCACGCCCTTGACCTGGGCCGGCGAGGTCGCGCGCCGACAGCAAGGCACCATCGGTAGCGCTTGGGGGCCACTACCGAGAAGTTCAGCGCACGCTGTGGCCGGAGCGAGAACATTGTCGCGCTACACACAGCCCCGCTACAGTGGATCAAGAACCACCCAGGGCATCTATCAAAGCATCAATAATGGATTGAATCCCAGACCAATCCTGCCATTCTATGGCTTTCGGGTTCCCACTGGCAACGGCCATCTTCCGCTCAAAGGCCTTCTGCACCGCGCTCTTGTCAAGAATCTCACCCTGATACGCCTTGATTCTGCCCATATACCCCTTCCATTGCACAGGCAAAAGGGAGCCGTCCTTACGGGTAAGCACATCCCTGCCCAAATATAACTCAATAGACCCCGCAAGGCCATTGACGTTCATATCGACGTTACCCTGAGGGCCAAGCGTAGGGTAGATATTGGCAAGTTCCAGATCAGGGTAGTGCATTACCCGGAAATGACGCGGGAGATTGCTAGCACTGAATCCAAGCACCGCCTCACGCGCAGCGCTATCGTTATCAAACAACGCGAGAACGGGATTAGAGATGCCGGCCGCCGCGAAGCTCTTCACCATTCTTACTGCCGCCGCCGCGCCTCCCTCATTGCCAACGTCATAGTCGAGGAACCGGACATAGCCCACAAGGTGGGGCTTTAACAGTTTTAACGATTCTTGAAGTACTCTGGTATCAAAGCGACCCTCTGTAATTATGATTGGTGGTCCCGCATTTGGTTTACCATCAATGTCCGGTCCCGTAATCGCCGGCTTCTCGTCGTCAAGCCAGCCCTCCTCCGCAAGCTCAGTCAAATCTAAGGTGAATACATCACCGGGTTCGGCAAGCTCAGACAGGAGACGCATGATAACGCGCTGATCTACGCTCTCGAATAGGTAAAGCGCGCCCAGATCCCGTTCGTCCGGCGCTCCTTGTCGCATCTTATCCAGAAGATGCAATTTTACATCCTCGAGCCATCGTGAAAACGTCAGCTCCTGGTAGTATTTTAGAGTCTGCCGCAACTGCTGCAGATATTCCTGGTGGTCAGGGTCAGATTCTATTACTGAAAGTCCTTCAATGGCTTTCGTTGACGATTCGATCGAAATTTGGCGAGCCTCCCCGAAGACGTCTTCTACCACTCGCATGCTATAGCCCAAGACGGTAAGGCGCTCACGCACCACTGCAGCTGACGCTTGGTAGGCCACCACTTCTAGACCCTCTAACTCGTCCTTCTCATACTCTTCCAACCGAAAGTACCCATTAGCAAATTTAATCGCCTCCTCCCCCGTGATTGTCATAACGTCGCTCGGCGAAAAGAAGTAGTTGACCTCAGGGTGGATCTCGTTCCGATACGAAAATATTTCCTTCTCGTTCAAGAAGATGCTTGCATAGCTCGCCATCCAGCCATGATCCCGAACGGATATCGTACCCCGCAAGCCCTACAATCCGTCGCACTTATGAGGCGATGAGCGGACGTAGCTGACATACCCCCAAGAAACGGTTAAGTCGGCAGAGAAGCGTCAATTGCACCCTCACTCATATCGAACGAATTCGCCCTGCTGTCTCGGGTCAAGCGTAATGCACAATTGGGATCAGAAGATGCCGATGACGAGCGACAGGCGCTGCGCAGCTGTCGCTGCACGTAACCGCGAGCGGCGGACTCGTAGCGCGAGCGGCCCGTTCGGTCTCATGGTTCTGCGTATTCCCGCACACGGAGAGACAACTCCGGCAGAGCGGGTAAACAATTCAATCCACAAGCCTCTTGAGATGGTGCTGTCGCTTTGCGCGAGTGGACTCGCTTATCGACGGCGCGAGAGCTCACATCGTCCGCAACTGTTCGGCGAGTCGTCGACTAAACTCCGCGTGCGCCTGTCGGTACTCGCCCTCCCGGTCTGCTTTGTAAAAGGGAGCCGAATACCCCGCCGGCACCGGATTCCGGCCATCATTCAGATGAGCCATCAACTGTTCATAGTGATCTTTAGTCTGACCAAACCCGAAGGCATAAGGGTCGGCGGCGACCCTACGCCCATTCGCATCGAACCACATATTCGACTCCCTCCCGGTAAGAATGGGGTATCTCGATCGCAGCATGGCGAGCAGTTCCTCGATCCCGATCGACAACCAAACTGCGACCAGCGCGTCAATTTCAACGAGAGCAGCGCGTCGCTCAAACTCCGTTCGCAGAGGGCTCTTCCAACTCCAGGTAGAGTCAACCTCAGCAAGGCCAGTCAGACCAGGCCATCCAAGCGCCCAATCCTCAGATGTTCGCCAAGAACTGCTGACTAGTTCGCTCCAGATTGGTGAATAATGTTCGGTTAAGCAGTTGAGCCTGAGACACCGGATAAGAAGGGCGTTCTCGAGGGGATGATTAGCCATGACCGCCGGCATCCCTTTGGCCTCAGCAGACCGGAGGTCAGCTCGTCCCAATATACGAAGTAGATAGTCGAATGGCAGGGAAGCCCAAGCGCCAGCAGCGAGCGCGGTGGACCGGTTATCCGCGAGGCGCAACGAATTTACTGCATCCACATGAGTCGGCCCAGGAGGGATAAGGGCAGCGAACAACGATCTTTCCGTATTGAAAGCTACCATGCGGCGCCACGCCAGACGGAAGTATTCGCTATACCGCCGCCCATCCCAGATATCCTGGGAATCATCAAACACCTGCCGATCGCAAGACCTGACGTAGGAGGTTTTGGCGATCGCACTCGAGGAAAGTTCAGTCAGGCTGAAGGGATCCCAACCGTTGCCACGACCCGCCTGTTCGGTAGGCTGCTTAGCGTACGGATTTGCCACAGCAAGATGCGTCCCCTGCAGGATAACCTCGTTGAGGTCGTCGGGACGCCCGGCCCAATGAGCAATAAGGCCGTTGCGCTTGGCCTGACCTTCATCGAATCCGAGACTAAATACCGGATGCTGGTCCTTCATACGCCAGGGATATTTAGAGATCGCAGCAATCGCCTGTTGCTCGCGGGCTGTTATCGGTGCCAACAAAGCCCCGCCGTAGGCATCCTTTACAACATCACCCTGAACCATCCGCCAGTTTCGGAGCACCTCGGAGTTGACGCGAATAATTCGAGCCCGATGCGGCCTCCTATCCCAAGAGTCACGGAACTTCTGCCCAGGAATGTCTCCCTCGCCGCCATGCTCCAACGAGGCGGCTAATACACTTGCAGTGTAAAGTTGGCTTAGGTGAAGAAAATTTGGCTCCCTTGCTCCGCCGTATACATGGATGCCGAAGTCCATCGTCCTACTCGCGTCAGCGAAGGCCCAGTTGCCAACGTTGACAAAGCCCGCGTGAAGCCGAAGATGGCAGTAAGCAGCGTACCGAAGCGAGGCTTCGCGCAGTCCATTGAAATGCGTGTCAGGATGGACCGCGCCCGCTGTCCCTCCCGGGCGCAAGTGATCCCACATTCTACACATGAAGCCGCGATAAAGGTTGGGACGAGTACCAGCCAGAAGAGGGTAGTTGGTCCCCGACCCCACAAACTCGGCTATTCCAGAAACGACGGCAAGGTCACCTAGATAAGCAGAACGCGCAAGTTTCAACACCGAAGATTTTTTTAGCTTTCGAACGCTTTCTCCGCGCTTATCAACCAATTTAAACCAGGGCTCCTGCTCCGCAAGCACAAGGTCTTCCTGCCAGGACGGCCGTACCCAGGGTGGGTTGCCGACCTGGAGGTCGAAGCCGCCCCTGCCGAACGCCTGGGCGAAGGTCAGTTCCCAGTGGAAGAAGCCCTGCTCCTCGGCGATCCGGGTGGCGGTGTGTAGCCAGGGGAAGCGTTCCTCGAACCGGAGGGGATTTTCCATCCCCATCAGGCCCTCCAGCCTGCCCTCGTACTCGGTCATCTCGGCGAGGGTGGTGAGCTGGGAGAAGAGTGATTCGGCCGGAAGGTCGGCCCGGCCCAGCAGGGCCTCGGCGAAGGTGAGCCAGTCGTCCAGGTTTGCCAACGGCACCGGGCGGCGGAGCTGCTCGGCGAAGCTCACCTTCCGGGTCGCGGTCGGCTTGACCGGCATCGCCAACTGGACCGACTCGACACCCCCGAACAGGTCCTGCTTCTGGTACGACACCGGGTCGTCGTACGCCGGCACCTCCCGGACGTGGGTGACCTCGACCGGCTCGGCCGGGTACGCGTCCGAAGAGCCGTCCAGCAGCTCGGCGGCGTCCAGCGGCCAGAACCACAGCGCGCACCAGACGTCCATCACGGTCTTCAACCGCCAGTACGGTGTGCCGGTCGCCGTCAGGTCGGCGAGGATCTTCTCTCTCGGCACCGCCCCGTCGGCCGGCGGCAGCGGCGATTCCGGCTCCCAGACCGGGATGTCCCGACGGATCTCCCGCTCCGAGATCTCCAGCCGGAGTCGTACCAGTTTCCACAGGAACTCGACCCGGCCGGCGAGCGCCTGGAGGCGGGCCACCTGCGACGGCTGCTTCCGGGAACCTTTCGCCGACGGCGCGCGCTTGATCGCCGTACGCCATTTTTTGAGCTTGTCGGCCTCGATCGGCGCCAGCTCGCGGGCCTCCTTCTCGGCGGCGACCGCGCCCCAGCCGTCGGCCGGGAGCAGGAAGTGGTGGACGGTGCCCGGCGTGATGTCGCCGTCCCGGAACGGCCGGTCCTCGGGTGCGGTGGTCAGCCACGACTTGTCGGTGAGCTGTTCCGGCCGGTAGAGCCGCCGGCCGCCGCCGATCAGCGAGTTGCCACGCTTGAGGTGCAGGCCGAACCAGGGTGCCCGCAGCCCGGCGTGCATCACGTTCAGCCAGAGCGACACCTCGGCCAGCTCGACCGCGGTCCGGTTCAGGTCGACGCCGTAGCAGTTGTGCAGCGCGATGTACGCCTTCACCCGCTGGAGTTCCAGGTGGTAGTCCTCGGGTTCGAGGGCGACCCCCAGCTCCTCCTGGCGGCGGCGCAGATACTCGGCGGCGACCTGGTTGATCGCCTCGTTGAGGAAGGCGCCGGAGCCGAGCGCCGGCTCGCAGATCGTCCAGTCGAGCAGGTCCCGGGCCCGCAGGCCGTCGCCGGCCTCCTCGATCCGGTACTTGAGGGCGAGCTGGACGGTGACCTCGGTCAGCGACTGCGGGGTGTAGTAAGAGGCGCTGGTCTGCCGGTCCCGGCCGGCGAGCCGGTAGACGAACTGCCCCGGTTCGTACGGGATCCGGCTCTTGTGCCCGGTGACCGGGTGCTCCTTGAGCACAAAGACGTCGTCGTCGTAGTCGTCCACCTTGGACTCGGGGATCATCCACGAGCCGTCCTTCGGGTCGCCGTGCTTCGCCACCTCGAAGAGCCGTTCGGTGGCGACAAACCCGGTGTACGACATCAGCCCCTCGTAGACCGCGCCGAGCTGGTTGATCCCGAGCTGGGCGTACGAGATGAAGCCGCCGCGTCGCCGCCGCCCACCCTTGGTGATCATCAGGCGGCGCAGCACCTCGTAGAGAGTCTCGTTGCGCAGCCGGGTGTCGAGCTTCGGGCCGTTGACGTCGTCGTCGCAGTCCGGCTGCGGGATCCGCTCGCCGATCAGGGTGATCGCCTCCGGCAGGAACAGGTCGGAACGCAGCGGCTCGAACCGCAGCCCCTCGCCCGCGCTGAGCGTCTCCCCCTCGTCGGTCTCCTCCTGCGTCGGGTGCCCGTTGTTGACCATCCGGAACAGCAGGTCCAGCGACTCGTAGAGGTGGAAGCCGTCCTTCGCCGACGGCGGCAGCCGGCGGGCGACCAGGTCACCGAGCCGGGCCATGCTGTAGCCCTCCAGGTATTCCGGATCCTTCGTCGGCAACACCCCCAGCTCCGGCCGGGCCTCGGCGTAGAGCAGGAAGAGAATCCGGTACAGGTAGCGCAGCGCCTCCCGGCCCAGGTCGCGGGCCAGCTCGTCCAGGTCGGCGACCTCCTCCGGCCGGTAGCCGGCCTGGCGGATCCGGTCCAGCACCTCGTTCGCGATCAACTCGACCGAGGTACGCAGCCCCTCCCGCAACTCGCCGCTGACCCCGACCGCGTGCTGCCGGGAACCGGCGACCAGGTCCGCCAGCGGCTCACTGCCGCCCTCGGCCGGCGGGCGCAGCGAATCCGCCCCGAACAGTGCGGCGACGACGTCGTACTCCCGCTCGTCGTTGCGGCCGTAGAGCACGTCGAGGCTGACCGCCAGATAGCGCCCCTCACCCCAGACACTGCGGTCGGCGAGGGTGACCACACCGCCGCCGAGGATCAGGACATACCGGGGTGGGTCCTCGGCGGCGAAAAGCCACGAGGCGAGCTTCGCCCCGGTCTCGATCCGCTCCCCGCCGGCCAACTCGACCGGGTCCAGCAGCCGGCCCGCCTCGGTCGGATCCTGGGCGGCGTCGGTGTCCACCGCCCAGCCGCACTCGATCGCGACGATGCCGTGCCCGGTGCCGCCGCTGCCCGGCTCGGCGTACGCCACCCGGATCTGCTGCTCCTGCCCGGCCCGCTCGACCGTGATCGTCCTCGGTTCCGGCCCCGGCCCCGGCCCCGTCCCCGACTCCGGGTCGCCGAAGCCGAGCACCTTCAACAGCTCGACGTGCACCTTGCGCAGCCGCTCCGGGTCGAACAGCTCCCGGTCGGCCAGCTCGGTCTTCCGGTCGAAGTAGTCGCGGCGGAAGCCACGCAGCGCGGCCCGGGGAGTCAGCCGGCCGCCGCGCTCCTCCTCCGCCCACTTCTTGGCCAGCCCACCCTTGAGGGTGGTCGGCAGCACCTCGGCGAGGTAGTGCGCGGAAAGGTACTCGCCCCGGTTGGTCAACGACTCGAAACTCATGCCCCCGCCTCCGCTCCACTGCCAGCCCCGATCGCCGGCGTGTGGTCCGCCGCCGCCGCCGCCGGATTCACCAGTACGCCGAGCAGCCGCAACAGCGGATCACCGGCGGTCTCCAGGCGGGTCACCAGGTCGGTCTGCTCCCGTACCGTCCGGTGCACCCGCTGACGCCGGCGCTCCCGCTGCGCCGCCGGCAGCTCGTCGAGCAGGCTCGCCTGCGCGAACCGCTCCACCTTCTGCCGGTGCTCACGCAGCGGGGCGGCGATCTGGGCGTCCCACTCGGCCCGCCGGGCCGCCAGATCGGCCCGGGCCGCCTCGATCGCCGCCGGCACCAACGCCCGCAGCCCGTCCAACGGCACCGGCCGGCCCGGGTTCGCCAACTCCGGGCCGACCCCGGCCGCGGCCAGCGCCGCCACCATCGGCCCGACCCGGGGTACGGCCGGCAGCCCGGTCACCGCCATCCACTCCACCACCGTCGGCTGGCCGAGCCGGTTGCAGTAGACGCCCTGCACCAGGAAGGTCGGCTCGTCGACCTCGGCGGTCAACACCAGCGCCTGCTGCCGGCCGAGCCGGGCCAACACCTTGTCGACCAGCCACTCCACCATCGGGTGTACGTCGCTGAGGAACGCGATCTCCGGCCAGACCGGCTGCTCCGCGCTTCGGGCCTCGTCCAGCTTGCGCTGGGCGAGCCGCCGGTCGAACGTCATCTTCAACCGCAGCTCGTCACCCTCGGCATGCGCCCGCAAATATGACCTTGGCAGGTCGGAGAGTCGGTGCACCAGGTCGGCCGGGGCGAGCAACGACATCAGCTCGTCCTCCCGGCGCAGCCCGATCCGGTCCTCCGGCCGGTCGTCGTAGAGCTCGGCCAGGGCGGTGTCGACAAAGTCGCTGGTCGAGGCGAAAAGCTTCGGCACCTCCACCCGCTGCGGCTCGACCGCGATCGGGGTCTCCCCCACCCCGGCCATCAGGGCGGCGAGCGGATCGTCCTCGGCCGGCTCGTCGGGATAGCTGCGCTCCACCGTCTTGCCGTCCATCAGGTCCCGGACCAGCCGGTCCTCCTCCACCTTCGCGTCGTAGAGGCCGATCGCCGCCGAGACGCTGCCGAGGCTGCGGTGCGCCGCCTCCTCCCGGGCCACCAGCTTCTCCGCCACCATCCGGTCGTCCTTGGCGTTCGGCACCGACGAGGTGAGGATCAGCGCCCGGAACTGCGGCTCGTGCCGCTGGCCGTACCGGTCGATCCGGCCGTTGCGCTGCTCGATCCGGATCAGACTCCACGGGATGTCGTAGTGGATCAGGTGGTGGCACTGCTGGTGCAGGTTCACCCCCTCCGAGGCCACGTCGCCGGTGAAGAGCAGCCGTACCTCGCTGCCCGCCAACTCGAACTCCTGCAACACCTGCTGCTCCTCGGCGTCCGGCAGGGTGCCGTGCAGGACCCGTACCGCCGAGGGGCGCAGCCCGAGCCGGGCCGGCACCACCTCGGCCAGCCACTTGAGGGTCTGCACCCGCTCGGAGAAGACCACCGCCCGGACCGGGCTGCCGGGCCGGACGCCGATCTCGTCCCGCAGCTCCCGGACCAGCCGGTCGAGCTTGCTCGACTCGTCGTCGGTCATCGCCGAGGTCAGCTCCGCGAGCTCCTCCAGCGCCTCGCGCTCCCGCCCGGTGGCCTTGTCCATCCGCGCCTTCACCGTCGCCGCCAGCGCCCGGTGCGAGGAAAGAAACGACTTCAGCAGGGTGTACGGAAACAGCCGGTCCTGACCGCGTACCGGATGGTCACTCCACTGCCCGGCGAGCCACACGTCGGTCAGCTCGGCGAAGATCCGCTCCTCGGCGGCGCTGGCCGCGCAGTGCAGTGCCCGCGACGGGCCCCGGTCCGCCCAGCGGTTGCCGATCTGGTCCCGTACCTCCGGGCTGATTTTGGTCCGGCGCAGGTAGAGGTGGTTGATGTCGTCCGCCGAGTAGTTGTCCGGGTCGGTGATCGCGGTCGGGTCGAGCAACGAGATCAGCTCCGCGAACGACCGCCGGTCGCCGTTGTGCGGGGTGGCGCTGGCCAGCAGCAACGCGTCACTCCGGGCGGCCAGCCGGCGGGCCAGCTCGTTGCGCTGCGTCCCCCGGTTGATCAGGTTGTGCGACTCGTCGATCACCACCACGTCCCACTCGATCGCGTCGAGATGGTGGCCGAACTGGCCGGCGTCCTTGAGGGTGTCGACCGAGATGATCGCCCGCCGGAAGTAGGTGAACGGGTTCCGCCCCGCCGGGATCTCCTGCTGGATCCGCTGGATGCCGGTCGAGTCGAGCCGGACCAGCGGAATCGCGAACCGGGTCCACAGCTCCCGCTGGAACTGCTCCAACACCTGCTGCGGAGAGACGACCAGGATCCGGTCGCCCCGGCCCCGCCGGATCAGCTCGGCCAGGATCAGCCCGATCTCCAGCGTCTTACCGAGCCCGACCACGTCGGCGAGCAGGATCCGGGGCCGCAGCCCGGAGAGCGCCAGCTCCGCCGGCCGGAGCTGGTAGGTGAGCGGATCCAGCAGGAACCGGTCCGCCAGCGCCAGGCCGCGCTCCGACTGCGGCAACGGAGTACGCCGCAGCACCGCCTCCAGGAACAGCCGGCTCTGCCGGAACCGGGCGGAGGTGTCCTGCACCAGGACCGTCTCCTCCGGCCGCATCGTCCGGACCGGCTCCAGGTTGGTGAAGAACGTCGCCTCGACGTCCTGGACCAGCTCGGAAACCCCGACCGCCTTCACCATCATCGCTTTGCCGTGGACCGGTTTTGCCGTCCGGACCAGCCACTCCTCGTCCCGGACCACGATGCGTTGCCCGGGCGCGAACAGTGCGCCGGTGGGCACCTCGGCGGCCGTCGGGTCAGGGTCGCCGGCCGACGGGTCGGATTGCGGGTCGGCCGGGTCGGCGTGCCGGGCCGTCGCACCGGCGGTGGGAACGGTGGAGAGAGGCGGAGGAGTCATGGGTGGGGGGCGTCCTTCGCGGCGAGGGGGATGTTCAGTTGTCCTGCGGTGGTGCCGGGGGTATGGGGTGGTTGTGGGGATCGTCAGAGGGTGGCGCGGCGGGCGTACTGGCGACGCAACTGGTCGATCAGCCAGCCGACGTCCGGTGCTGCGGTCTCCGGGGAACCGTGTCCCGGCTCCGTCACCCGCTGCTGGTCGGATGCCGGCGCCCGATCATCGAGATCCGGGTCCGTGTCCTGGGCGGGGTCCGGTGGGGTGACGGCCGGGTCCTCGTCGGTGCTGCCCCCGCCCCGGTCGACCTCCTCGGGATCCCGAAGCGGATCGTCCAGCACCGGCGGCACCACGGGTTCGCCACTGCCGTCGAAGGTCAGCGCGGTCAACCGCTGTCGTACGTCGGCGGCCGGGGCGCCGTCGGCGGTCGCCACCGCCAACAGCCGTTCCCGTACCGCCGGCAGACCGGGCCGGGCCGACGGGTCGTACGCCAGCATCGCGCCGAGCACCGGCGCCACCTCGGCCGGCACCCCCGACATCTCCGGCAGCACCGCCGGGTCGGCGATCTGGAACAGCAGCGCCGGCAGGGTCTTCGCCTGCGGATAGAGCCGGTGCCCGGTCAGCGCGAAGACCAGGGTCGCGCCGAGGCCGTAGACATCCGACTCCGGACCGGCGTCCGGTTCACCCCGAACCCGTTCCGGAGCCATGTAGTCGGGGGTGCCGACCACCCCGCCCGGAACCGTCAGATAGTCGTCCCGGTCGGCGATCACCGCCAGGCCGAAGTCGATCAGCACCGGCCCGTCGCCGCCGAGGATGATGTTGCTGGGCTTCAGATCCCGGTGCAGCAGCCCGGCCTGGTGCACCCGGTCCAGGCCGTCGACGAGCATCGCCCCGAGCATCGCCACCACCGCCGGCGGCAGCGGGCCACGCCGTTCGACGTACTGGGCCAGGGTCAGACCGGGGACGTACTCGACCGCGAGCCAGGCCGGATCGCCGAGCGGATCGGCGTCCTCCAGCCGGGCCACCCGGGAGCCCCAGACGAGTCGCAGGCTCTCCACCTCGGCCGCGAAGCGCTGTCGGGCCGTCGGGTTGTCGAGCAGATGTGGACGGATGACCTTGACCGCCACCCGGTCCGCGGTCGAGGACACTCCGAAGTAGACGTCACCCATCCCGCCGTGGCCGAGTGAGCTGACGAGTCGGTAGTCGCCGAGCCTCCGCATCGACGGCAGCGTCACCACAGCCTGATCGCCTCCCCCACCGATGACCCTGAGCACATTACCCGTCATCACATCGACGGTGGAGTCCGCTGAATCCGCCTTAGGGTCGGACTGTGCCGGTCCGGACGGAGCCGACGTACCGCCGAACCGTCCCGGCCGGATGGGCTGATCGCCTCCTGCCAACGCCCCAGCGCCGGCAAGCAGGCGCCCCGGCTCCGCCGTACCGGCGGGCGTCCCGATTGGATCGGGCAATCGAAGCCGGCCTTCTTCATGAGATGACGCGCCCATTGGTGAACACCGGACGGGTTTCCCCGCTCTACTCGCTATCCGCTGTCGCAGCTTCGGCGGGGCGGAAACCGCCAGGATTCGCCGACGGTTTCCGCACGAACGCAGGTTCGCCGAGCCCTCCCGGTCGGCAGCGAACCCCGACAGGCGGCACGAGCCGTATCTGATCGCGTACGGATGCTCCTGACAGGAGCTTGCACTTCGGAGGTTGTCCGGCAAAATCCTGCGTTACAGTACCTTTGCCGCTTTCCGCAGCACGGCGGACCTTAAATCTTTTCACGATATCGGGAAGGCGTAGAAATATGGAGCCAGCAACGATCCGGCCCCGCTCGGCAACGGGAACCACACTCGACCTCGAAGACAGCGAGAGCTTGCGAAACGCGAGGGATCTCTACCTCAACCTCATCCGCGACACACTCACCGGCACCCTGTCAGAGGACTCGGATGTGATCCCGGGGATCAATACATCATGCTCGACAGGCCTGGCACGGCCTGCCGCCCACAGGATTGCCGCGGCGCTGAGGAGGGCTGGAATCGAGGTTGTCCTCAAGCGGCCGTACGACCCCACCAAGCGCGAGGGCGGCCTGGACTGGCCAGCTCGAGCCGAGTCGATGATCGGCATCAAGCGAATGGACAACATCCGCTTCTGCATCGAGACGGCGATTCGAGAAGGCGTTCCCGGTGATCTCATCGAAACCGGCGTGTGGCGGGGCGGGGCCGTCATCTACATGCGAGCAGTACTCAAGGCGTACGGTGACACCACCCGCAGGGTGTTCGCCGCCGACTCGTTTCAGGGGCTGCCCCCGGCGAAGCCGAATCAGCACCCTGCCGATGCCGGCGACGTGCACTACCGCGAGGACGCACTGCGGATCGGTGTGGAGCAGGTACGTGACAACTTCCGGCGTTACGGCCTGTTGGACGATCAGGTTCGGTTTCTCGTGGGCTGGTTCAAGGACACGCTACCCAAGGCCCCCATCGACCGGCTCGCGGTCCTGCGGCTTGACGGCGACATGTACGGGTCGACGATGGACGCCATCTCGGCCCTGTACCCGAAGCTCTCGCCCGGTGGCTTCTGCGTCGTCGACGACTACTTGACACATGCCGCCTGTCGACAGGCGATCAGCGACTACCGTGAGGCAAACGCGATCACCGACACGATCGTGTCGATTGACACCGCTGGCGTGTTCTGGCGCAAGCAGTCGTAACCTGAGCAACGGCCCAGGCGTGCGTTCGCAGCGTCTCCAGGAGTCCGCCGCGGGCCCGTCGGAACGCCCCGCCGCCCAGGTCACGGTGCAGGTGACTGTCGCGAGCCGAGCTTCGCGGCAGCCTGCCTGCCACGTTCGAGGCAGCGGACGCGGCCGACACGGGCCCCGGCGGGCAGCACCCAGACGGTACGGCTCACCGCGTACGGGCGGTCGTCGCCTCTGCGATGTCGGCGAGGAAGTCCAGCTCCGCCGGGGCACCCGGGCCACCGCCAGCGACGGCGATCAGCTTGGCGAACTCCTCGGTTGAGTCCAGCCGCCTGTCGCCAAGCTCGAATATCCGTGGAATGGCGTTTCGACCGGGCTGCTCTTCACCCGGTTGTGGTCGCGGCGAGGGCGGTGCCAGCCACCGTCACAGCGGTCCCAGCACCACGTCAGGATCCGCGTCCAACGCCAGGGTCTCCAGCACCGTCAGGAGCTGACGTTCCTCGTACCTGAAGTGGGACTCCATGATCGCCGCCACGCCCTCCAGGTGCCGATGCAGCTCGGCCGGCGAGGCGGCCCGGGTCACGGCGGCCTGGAGGCCGCCCAACAGATGCGCGATCATCGAGTGGTCCTGCCGCAGGCGGCGCAACGTCTCCCGCAACTCGGGGTACTGCTCGGCGATCGCCGGGAACAGGTCCCGGTCCTCGCCCTCGTGGTGTGCGGTCAGCGCGGTGCAGAACCCGTGGCAGAACAGCAACAGATCTCTGGTCGCCGACTCCGCCGGCGCACCATCGGCTGGAGCAATCGGCGAGCACCGCCGTACCGGTTGGTGGGTTGGGCGGTCCTGCGCGAGCTCTGAGTCGGTCGCCTCAGCCACGAGCGGGGTCGGGGACCCCTGACAGGAGCGCCAGTCGGAATTTGGTCTCGTCTTCGGTGTCCGGGTCCGCTGTCAGGATGACGATCTTCCTTTCCGCGTCGCCGTCGGTGATCACGTCGCAATCCACCACGATCGGGCCGGCCACGGGGTGTTGGACGATCTTCTGGTCCTCGCGATGCGCACCGACCGCGCCGGAGGCCCACAACTCGGCAAAGCGTTCGTTACCCGTGGTGAGTAGCTGGATCAGGTCGGTCAACCGGTTGCTACCCGGAAAGCGTCCCGTCGCACGGCGCAGGTCGGACACAACGGCGGACTCAACCGTGTCCTGGGCGAACGAGGTCACCGGCCAGCACGACAGGCGTGGGCCCTCACCGTCGGTCGAGAAGGTGTCGCGAGCGAAGTTGCGACGGTGCGGCGGCGTCGACGACGGGTCGCCCAGGAGCGCCGCCCAGCCGCGGTTCCACCAGATCATCTGCCAGTCGGCGGCGAAGACCGCAGCGGCGGTGTCATCCAGTCGGTTGAGGAGGCGGCGAAGACCTGGCGGGATGTGGTCGGAGATCTCCGCGTGGGACGGAGGGACAAGACCGGCCAGCCGATAGAGATGATCTCGTTCGGAATCCGTGAGCTGCAGGGCGCGTGCGAGTGCGGCGACCACCTGCGCCGATGGGGTGGTGGATCGCCCCTGCTCCAGACGTACGGCGTAGTCGACCGAGATCCCGGCGAGCTCCGCAAGTTCCTCCCGACGCAGTCCCTTCGCTCGGCGCGCGCGCCCACTCGGCAGCCCTGCTGCTGCTGGAGAGAGACGGTCGCGCCAGGCGCGCAACGTCGCACCCAGCGTCGTCTCGTTCGTGGTCATACCGTTGATTCTCGCTCCTGACCCCCAGTCAAGGGTGGTACCCGAGTTCCTACCGTCGACCCGTCTCTGGTTACGGCCTCGACCGCCGGCAAACCTCGGTGGCGTGAGTATTTCTTTCTCCCACGACCATATCGGCATAAGCGTGACTTCCGACGACCTCGACACCACCGTCGAGTGGTACTCGAGCAAGCTCGGCTTCACCGTCGACCAGCGGTTCGACTCCCACGGCACGACGTTCGTATACATCGTCAGCGGTGACGTCAAGATCGAGCTCCTCGCCGGCGCATCAAACCGTCAGGCGCCGACCGACGACGTCCTGACGAGCATGGACCCGTCGCGCCTGCACCACTTCTGCATCGCCGTCGAAGATCTTGACGCGACCGTCTCCCAGCTGCGCGACCTCGACGTAAGGCTGATCGGTGGCCCCATGGAGGTGACAGAAATCGGTCAGCGCATCGCGTTCATCACCGACAATCTCGGCAACATCATTGAACTCGCTGAGCCTGGCACCTGGCCCGCTGGTTTACGCGACTGATCGTTCTGGCGCCCCACCTCGCTGAGAAACCACAACGCGTACGCACGCTCCGGCCTGCGATCCGGGACGCCGGAGATGTCAGCGATGGTGTTCAACCCGGGCGATCGTCCGGCCACTGTTGCCGCGACGGCCCCGACACCGCGTGCGGGCTCTCGCCGGCCGGCGGGAGCCCGCACCCACCGTACTCGTCAAGTCACTCGGCGCACAGGTGATCGATGTCATGGGTACCGGGGCTGCCCCAGAGCTGGGTGTTCGTAGAGTTCTCCGACCTGCCCTCCGGAGACCTGCTCCGCTACCTGGGCGACGCCGGCCGCTGCGTTCGTGTCGACGATGCCGTCTGTCTCGACGCGGAGGCGATGTCGGGGTGGCTCACCCACCCCGACTTCCACGTCGTCAGGTAGGTGCCGTCCGCGCTACCTCACCGGCGGCCCGTCTGACGGTCACAGCGGTCCCAGCACCACGTCAGGATCCGCGTCCAACGCCAGGGTCTCCAGCACCGTCAGGAGCTGACGTTCCTCGTACCTGAAGTGGGACTCCATGATCGCCGCCACGCCCTCCAGGTGCCGATGCAGCTCCGCCGGCGAGGCGGCCCGGGTCACGGCGGCCTGGAGGCCACCCAACAGATGCGCGATCATCGAGTGGTCCTGCCGCAGGTAGCGCAACGTCTCCCGCAGCTCGGGATACTGCTCGGCGATCGCCGGGAACAGGTCCCGGTCCTCACCCTCGTGATGCGCGGTCAGCGCCGTGCAGAACCCGTGGCAGAACAGCAACAGATCCCTGGTCGCCGACTCCGCCGACGAACCATCGGCCACGGCCTGCCGGGTGACACGCAGCGCCTCGCGAAGCCTCTCGTGCACGCGGCGCAACTCTCGACTCCAGGCCACCAGCCTGGTCGGCTCACCCTCACGCATAGGTGACGGGCGAAGGGACGACAAGCATCGTCGTATCCTCTTCGGTCCGGCGCCTCCATGCCTGACACGGCCTGCCACCGGCACGCGACGCTGGGGCCGAGGTTACCAGGGAGCACCCCTGGAACAATGAGCGAACCCGCCCCACCTCACGCAGCCGACGATGCGATGGGGTTCTCCGGAGGATCGACCACAAAGCAGGCCATCTGCAGAATCTCCAGGAGCGCGGCGCGAGCCCGTCGGATCGCCTCGTCATCGACGTCAAGGTGCAGCTGGGTGATGCGCGGAAAGCCGAGGGTTGCGGCGGCCTGTCCGTGGAGTTCGAGGGAGAGGACGCGGCCGACAAGGGACCAGGCGCTCACCGCCCAGATGGCGACCACGCCAGCACCGTTGATCATTCCGTCAACCCAGCCCTCGGGTGAGCTCGTCGTCGGTCTGTCGGACATCGACCCGGTCGACGCGGCGTGGCATGGTGTCCACGCCGGCACGGTACCCCTGTTGCCTATCGACCACGAACGAATAGGTCGCCCGTCGACGGCCAGCCGGCACGGGTACCGGCCGCCTACCCTGATGCAATGGCCGACCCTGCTGTCCATGGCTTCCTACGGCGCCATGCCCCACAGGACGTTCGGGACACAGTCCGGTGGCTGGAGGAGCACGGTTACCAGCTGACCTCGTCGCCGCGCGAAGCGGTAAGCAGCTTCGGGGCGCTGTTGGTCTTCACCGGTGACGCGGAAATAGAGATCGTCTGCGATCGGTCCCAGTGGTTCATGGAGATCGCCGCACCCCCGGCGGCGAGCGGATGCAGTACGACCTGTTGATCGCGGCGAGCCGTGGCCTCGACTACCCGGACTGCTTTCCCGAGCACGCCGGCATCCCCCGCTTCCCGCTGCCCGAACAACTGCCCGTGGGCGTGAGTTGGCGAAGCACGCTTCCCGCCGTGTTGGATTGGATCAGCGGGCCCGGTGTCGCGGAAGCGGTCCAACGTGCCAACGACCAGCGGTACGTCGTGATGTGGCCCGACTCGCCCACGGCCCGGCAGTTGCGGCGCACGTGGCGCAGGCAGGCACGGCGGGCGGACGAAGAGCCCGGATAGGCCAGCACACCCAGACCCTGGCCGCCCCTCTTCCGGATGCCCCGGGCCCAGATGCTCATCGCACAGCTCACGATGACGGCGGTCTCCCGCGACGAATCGACCCGGGCCCCGTGCCCAAACGGCCCCCAGCCCTCCTGAGGCTCCCCGGGTTGGGGACATCGGGTGGCGCCGCGATCTTGGTATTCCAGCGTGGTTGTGACCACCCTGGAATACCAAGATTCAATTTGCCGGCACCGAGCCTGACCGGGGTCACATCGATGGCGGAGTGGCCATGCTCGCCCTGGCCGTCCTGACCATCCTCGCCGCCACCACCGCGCAGCAGCCCGACCCCGACGATCATCGCGTTGACCGTCGCCGAGATCCGCCGACGCCTCAACGCCTTCGTCCTCGCCACACCACTACCCCCAGCGCACACCCTGCACTGGTCGATCTGCGACGAACATCCCAAGTCCGCGCCCAACGGGCCCACTACCAGCGCAGACTCGGCCACTTAAGCTTGAGACTTACTCGTCTAGGGCTCGAGCGTGGCGGGCATGCTGAAGGCGGCGACGTGACGGGCACCGATAAAGGCGTTGCTTTCTACGATCTTCCCGTTCTCGATCCGGAGTACGTCGACGACCAACGCCTCGTAGTGCGGGCTGCCGGGCCGGCGGAGATAGTTGATCAGTGCCGGGCGCCCGTTGGCCGAGGTGGGGAACGTACGCCAGTCGAGCGGTCGGCCGAGGAACTCCGCGGCCGCGTCGATCCCGACGACCGGCGGCTCGGGCGGCATCGTGATCCGTACGTCCTCGGCGAGCAGTGCCCGGATCGTCTCCGGGTCCTTCGCGTTGGCGTAGCGGCGCAGGATCTCTTCGTCCTCGCTGCTGAGCTGCGGGCGGCGCCAGTCCTTCGGGTCCGACGGAGCGCGCCGCCGGAGGGTGTGGCGGCAGGTACATGAGCGCTGCGATCACGGCCAGCTCGACGGTCTCCCGGGCGGCGAGACCGGTCTGCGGATCGTCGGCCAGCAGGGCGTCGGGATAGGGACCGAGCTCGGTGGACCACTCCAGCG